>JAAWNI010000131.1 GCA_022798855.1 Lawsonibacter sp.
CCGCATACTCTCCTTTCTTTACAGTCTGGCTTTTTATAGAGCAACCGCCGGGCCAAAGAGAGGAAAATGAAGAAAATGCCCGAAACTTTGTGTCACCTGCACGAATAAGCTGCGTCTGATTTATGCAAAACAACCGGGAAGTGCCTTGGGGCTTCGGGGACATTTTGGGAGATGGGCGTGATTTTACCGGCGCAGGAGCAAAACTATTTTGCGAACTGCAAATTTTAATTGCATAAGGATTGACAGCGGCCCGGGATTCCGGTACACTGGCAGGGACACCTTGGAAATCGGCCTTGTCAATGCGGACGCTTCATGAAGCGTCCCTACGGGTCTTCTGCTGCGGAGGTTTTGAGCTCTCTGCAGGGACGCATATGATGCGTCCGTCCCGCCCGGCGGGCGAAATCACAGCGAAAGGGGAGACTTTCCATGCTCTATGACATTCTGTTCACGCTGGACCCCTCAGACTGCTTCTGTGGGGTGGCCTGGGGCAGCCGGGAGGCGGAGGACCTGTACCGGGACCTCTTTGAGAGCTGGGCCGCCGCCCGGCGTCCGGCCAGCGCCGCCTTCCGCCTTCCGGAGGGGGAGGACGGCGGAAGGCTGGTCTGGGAGGAAAACGTCTTTGATTTCCAGCGGCTCCCCGGCCCGGAGGGGGGCAGCTTCTTGCTTCTCAAGGGGGAGGACGGCCGCGCGTACCTTCTGGCCCGGGCCCTGGACCAGGTTGCCGACGGGGTGCAGATCTATGACAAAAACGCCTGCGCGGTCTACTTCAACAGGGCCAGCCGGGGCATTTCCCAGATTCCCGGCGGGGTCAGCGTGGAGGGGCGGCACCTCCTGGACCTGTACAACCTGGACGAGTCGGTCAGCACCACCATGACCGCCCTCCAGACCCAAGCTCCGGTCATTGACCGGGTGGACAGCTTTCGGACCAACGATTTCAGCACCGCGCCCATCGCTTCGGCCAATACCTCCTACCCCATCTTCCGGGAGGGGGAGCTGCTGGGGGCGGTGGTCTTTGAGCAGACGGCGGAGATCGTGGAGAAGAACATGGAAAAGATGGAAGCCACCCGGCGGGCCCTCAGCACCTTCCAGAACAAGCCGCCGAAAATCAGCTTTTCAGGCTACACCTTTGACAACGTGATCGGAAGCTGCCCCAAGCTGCGGGAAGCGGTGGCCCTGGCCCAAAAGGTGGCCCCCCAGGACAGCCCCATCCTGCTGGTGGGGGAGACGGGGACGGGCAAGGAAATTTTTGCCCAGAGCATCCACCGGGCCAGCCGCCGCCGGGGCGGGAAATTTCTGGCCATCAACTGCGCCGCCGTCCCGGAGACGCTGATCGAGAGCCTTCTGTTCGGCACCCGGCGGGGCAGCTTCACCGGCAGCGAGGACAAGGCGGGCTACCTGGAGGAGGCGTCCGGCGGCACCCTGTTTCTGGACGAGCTGAACTCCATGAGCCTGGCCATGCAGTCCAAAATCCTCCGCGTGCTCCAGGAGAAGACCTTCCGCCGGGTGGGGGGGAGCCAGGACCTGAAGCTGGATGTGCGGGTAATCTCCTCATGCAACGAGGACCCATTTAAGGCCGTGTCGGAAAACACCTTCCGCCGGGACCTGTTTTACCGCCTGTCCACGGTGATGATCGAGCTGCCACCCCTCAGAGAGCACCTGGAGGACCTGGAGGAGCTGATCCGCTACCGCCTATCAGTTCGTCCAGGCCGCCACACGGCTTGACCCGGAGGCCCTCGCCATCCTGAGGGCCTACCACTGGCCGGGCAACGTGCGGGAGCTGTTCCACGTGCTGGACTACGCCCAGAATGTCACCGATTCCCAGGTGATGGAGGTGCGCCACCTGCCCCCCTACCTGCTCAAGCGCCGGGCTGAGCCAGCCGCCCCCCTCCCGGCCGTGGATTTTTCCCAGGGGGGCTTGCAGGGGCTGATGGACGAGTACGAGAAGGAGGTCATTGCCCAGGCCCTGGACTACTGCGGCTATAATATCTCCCGCACCGCCCAGACCCTGGGCATCCTCCGCCAGAGCCTGCAATTCCGTATCAGAAAATACGGCCTGATTTTTTAAAAATGACGGTTATGCGGGGGGCGGCGGGACACGCCTGAAAATACGGTTGCTATCCGTTCCCCTGTCTGGTAAAATAGGCACCGCTATCTATGATGTCAATCAGATCTGGCAGGTCAGGGACGGCAAGCTGGCCTGCCTGAAAAAGGACCTGGGCAGCGCCGCCATGACGGACCCGGACACCCTGTCCGGATACATCCAGTGGTGCGCCGCCAACTACCCGGCCAGCCGGTATGAGCTGATCCTCTGGGACCACGGAGGCGGCTCGGTCAGCGGCTACGGCTACGACGAGAAGTTCGCCGCCAGCGGGTCCATGGACCTGGCGGGGCTGGACGCCGCCCTCCGGGCCGGAGGGGTGGAATTCGACTTTATCGGCTTTGACGCCTGCCTGATGGCCACGGTGGAGACGGCCCTGGCCATGGCCCCCTGCGCCGACTATCTCATCGCTTCTGAGGAGACGGAGCCGGGCGTGGGCTGGTACTACACCGACTGGCTCACCGCCTTCGGCCAGGACGCCTCCATGCCCACCATCCAGATCGGGCGGAACATCGTGGACAGCTTTGTGGAGGTTTGCGCGCAGAAATGCCGGGGCCAGTCCACCACCCTGTCCGTGGTGGACCTGGCGGAGCTGGAGGCCACCCTGCCGGAAGCGCTGGCGGACTTTTCCCAGTCCACGGTCAAGCTTCTCCAGGGCAAGCAGTTCCAAACTGTTGCCAACGCCCGGAGCGGGGCCCGGGAGTTTGCCCGGTCCAGCCAGATGGGCCAGGTGGACCTGGCCCATCTGGCCCAGAACCTGGGCACCAAGGAGGGCAGAGCCCTGACGGATATCCTGCTGAGCGCGGTGAAGTACAACCGCACCTCCGCCGATATGGCTAATTCCTATGGCCTGTCCATCTACTTCCCCAGCCAGAAGCTCTCTATGGTGGACCGGGCGGCGTCCACCTATCAGCGGATCGGAATTGACGCGGATTACACCCGCTGCATCCGGCAGTACGCCAGCATGGCCGCCAGCGGACAGGCCGCTGACTGGGGGATTCTTTTATCGGCGGTCTTCCTGGAAACGGAATCCCCCCGCAGGGGGCGAGGGGAGAGAAACTTGTAAAAGACCGCTGTGTTACTCCCTCAGCCACCGCCTGCGGCGGTGCCAGCTCCCTCAAAGAGGGAGCCGGCGATAGAGCGTTTTTCGACAAGCTGACAAGGCCTCCAGCGCAAGCTGGAGGCCTTGTCTTAGTCTGTTCAGTTCGCGGCGATGATGCGTACCTGTTCGCCCACGGGGTCCACGTAGATGGTAAAGCTGTCGGAGTATGCCTTGATGGAGGTGAGGCGGGAGCCGCCGTCGCCGCCGGACAGCCAGTTGTCCTTAGACACCTTGTTGCCGGTGCGGTTGTAGTAGCACTCCACGTTGTCCGCCACCCGGTAGGTGCGGCCGTAGGTGTTCACGTAAGTGGCGCCCTGGCTCTCGAAGAAGTCGCTGAGCTTCACGTTCTTGACCTCTTTCAGCTGGACGGTGGTCTTGATGGTGTTCTTGCCCTCCCGGTCCTTGCCGACGGCCACGCCCAGCATGTCGCCGCTCTGGCCGGTGTAGGTGGTGGTAAGGCTGAATTCGATATCATTCTGCCCGTTGCGCAGATGCCAGATGTAGCGGGTCTGTTCGGGGATATCTGGCGTTGGGTCTGTAGTTGTGCCATCTGGGTTTGTCATCCCCGGAGTTCCCGGCTTCGCTTCCTGGGTGACCTTATAGCCGCCCACCATCATGCCGTAGATATAGGCGCTGCCGGTGACGTTGTTCAGCACGATGTAGTCCACGATGTTGGCGCTGTTCACATGGTAGGAGCTGATCCGCTCGGCGGGGATGGAAGCCATGTCCAGGCTGCCCCGGTCCACGGAGACTACGCTGCCGCTCTGGGACTGCTCATAGATGCGCACGCTGGAGGACACCGTGAGCTTGCCCAGCTTCAGGCCGGGCACGTCGAAGGCACCGGGGGCCCGGTTCTCAGACAGGCGGCTGACGGAGAAGGCATCCCGCCCGGCGGAGATTACCACAGGCTGGCCCCCCACGCTGGCGGCGTTGGACACCTTGCCGGACAGCTTCAAGGTGGAGCCGTTGGGCAGGAAGATCTCCGCGCTGCCCTCGGTGACCATGCCGATGGCGGTGGAGCGGACCTTGGGGTCGGATTTGACGATGCCGGCCACCTTGCCGTCGGCGGTGAGGAGGAGGGAGACATTGTCGCCGGGCTTGATGTCGCCGATGGTGTCCCAGGCGCTCTGGAGCACGTCGAACTTGTTGCCCGCCACCTGGATGGTGAGGGGGGTCTTGGGGGTGGGGGCGGGGTCGGTGTAGACGGCGGTCATACGCAGGTCGGACACCACCAGGGTGTTGGTGAGCTGGTCGTAGGTGGCAACGTCGTAGGGCTTGATCTGGGACAGGGTGATGGGCTGCCGGTCCTTGACGATGTTGAAGCTGGTGGCCCCGCCGGTGAGTCCGTGGAAGGTGGCGGCGTTGGCGTGGCCCATGACCACAACGGCGTCGGAGTCGATGGTGGTGGTACCGCTGGTGGAGTAGATGGCCACGATTTTGCCCTTTTCGGCGTACATGGTGATCTGGGTGCCGGAGGTGAGCTTGTCATAGGCCTCCAGGTACTGGGAGCCGCCGCCGCCGCCGGTGGTGTACACCGGGGTGCTGGCGGAGATGGTGTACTGCTGGGCCCCGCCCTTCACGTAGCCGGGCTGGGCGTCGCCGTTGAGGGTGATGGTGGTGGCGGTGGAGTCGTCTGGGACGAAGGTGACCAGCTCCTCCTTGTCATTGAGCACCAGCCAGCCCCGCTTGCCCTGGAGGGCGGTGGG
This sequence comes from Lawsonibacter sp., assembly GCA_022798855.1. Taxonomy (GTDB): domain Bacteria; phylum Bacillota; class Clostridia; order Oscillospirales; family Oscillospiraceae; genus Lawsonibacter. The sequence goes on from JAAWNI010000131.1 coordinate 4,907, forward strand.
GCTGCCCTCGCCCTGGGCGGGGAGGTAGGCTTCGGAGCCCTTGTTGTTGGTGGTGCGGACGGCCCCGGTGGAGCTGCCGTCGTCCGTCTCCACGCCCACGGCCAGGATGATGGCCTTGTCCGAGGGGACGGTGCCCAGGGTGGTGTAGTAGGGCTTGTTGTCCTTGGTCTTGCAGCTCAGGGCGTTGACAAAGAGCTGGGCGGCCTGGGCCCGGCTGATGGAGGAGGAAGCGGACAGGCCTACGCCGTCAGTCAGGCCGATGGAGTTGGCCAGATCCAGATAGCCCTGGGGCCACACGGCCCCCGCTTCCTTGCTGGTGTAGCTCAGGGCCCGGAGGAGGATGGTCACCGCTTCCGCTAGGGTGATCTCCGCGTCGGGGAGGAAGCGGCCGTCGCCCACGCCGGAGACAAGGGGGACCCGCTGGGTGTTCTCCCCCTCGCCCTCGGTGACGGTGTAGCTGGCCGCCATGTTTACAAAGCTGCGGGCCCAGTGGGTGCTCGTCACGTCGGTGAAGATGGTGCGGGTGGCGTACCGGGGGGCCTCGTCCCCCTTCTGGAGGAAGGTCATGACCATGGTGGCAAATTGGGCCCGGGTCAGGGTGCCGTGGGGGTTGAACTGGTTGCCGCCTGTGCCGGTGACCACCCCCATCAGCCGCAGAATGTCGGCGTTGACGGCGGTTTTTTGGTCGGCCACGTCGGAAAAAGACCCCGGCGCCGCCGAGGCGGGCAGCACGAACAGGGACATGGCCAGGGCGGCGGTGAGGATGGCCGCCGTCAGCCGTTGGAATCTTCTCATATTGTTCACTCTCCTAATGATGCGTTGCAGGGGCGGATATGATCCGTCCGCTGTTGACGTATTGGTGTGTTTTCGGGCGGATGATATCCGCCCCTACACGCGCTCTATTGAGGTGCAGGGCGGGACGGCTCGGCCCGCCGTTCAATGACCGTGTGGATTCCTTGAGGAACGGCGCGCCGGGTCGTCGCGCCCTACGGGGGGCGCACGTTTAATCCGCCCGCAGGGCCACCACCGGCTGCAGGCCGGAAGCCTTGATGGCGGGGTACATGCCGAAGATGATGCCCAGCACCACGGAGAAGAGGAAAGCCCCCGCAGCCACGTAGGGCTCCGGCATGAGGATGACCCCCTCAAACACGTCGGACATCAGCTTGCCGGCGATCATGGTGCCCACGTAGCCGATGGCGATGCCCATCAGCCCGCCGATGGAGCAGATCACCGCCGCTTCAATGAGGAACTGGGTGATGATGCTGGACCGCTCCGCGCCGATGGCCTTGCGGATGCCGATCTCCCGGGTGCGCTCGGTAACGGTGACCAGCATGATGTTCATGATGCCGATGCCGCCCACCAGCAGGGAGATGCCGGCGATGGCCGCCATGCTCAG
>JAAWNI010000132.1 GCA_022798855.1 Lawsonibacter sp.
GGGATTCGAACCCCCGCACGGTTTTACCCGCCTACTCCCTTAGCAGGGGAGCCCCTTATAGCCACTTGGGTACTTCTGCATGGCTGCAAGTAAAAAACCAGCTATTACATTTTGTGGAGAAAAGAAGTGGCGGAGAGAGTGGGATTCGAACCCACGGCTCTTGCGAGTCACTGGTTTTCAAGACCAGCTCCTTAAACCACTCGGACATCTCTCCAGATCGTCCTCCAATCAGAGACGGTTGTTATCTTACCATCCAAAGACCGATTTGTCAAGGGCTAAGGGGCAAAAATATCGTCCGATTTGAAAAAACGAGGGATCGAGGATACCCTGTCTAGCGCAGGACCCACTGGAGCATCAGGAGCAGGCCGAAGCCGGGGGCGCCCAGCGCGCCCAGGATCAGGGCGTTGACCAGGTTGACCCCCAGCTTGATACCCACGAAGCCGCCCACCTGTGAGAACAGGGCCAGGACGGCCAGCCCCACAGAGGAGCGCAGCGCCAGCTGGAGCAGCCGGGCCACCGGGCGGCGCAGCAGGAGCAGCGCGGCGCACAGCAGCAGTCCGGCCAGACACCAGGCCATGTATCCGGGCATCGGGTTCATGGGGCTTCCTCCAGCTCTTTGACCCGGCGCAGCAGGTAATTATACCGGGCCTGGAGGGAATTGATCTCAAAGACATAGGACTCGATCAGATCGGCGTCGCTGGCGGTGTTGAAGCCGCCGTAGGCCTGATTGATGAGGGTGCGGGTGTGGGTCAGGGAGTTCATCAGCTCCCGGCGTTCCTCCTCCTGGGCGCGGCCGCCCCGGCGGAGGGTGGGTTTTCGGACAGATTGCGCCATATTATGGACCTCCTTTGATCGCTTGTTTGGCCTTCTCTACCACTATTCTATGGATAGTCTGGACAAATATTCCAGCGGCTAAACCGGAGGTTGGGGAAAAACAGCGCCCAGTGGCTGACAAACCACCGGGCGCTTTGGGGCATATTCATAGGAGCGGCCGGACCTCAGGCCGGTCAGCGGTAAAGGCTCAGGTTCAGCTCGTAGGCGTACAGCACAGAAGCCAGCTCCGCCCGGGTGACAGAATCACCGGGGCGCAGAACGCCCCCATCGCTGGAGATCAACTTGTGGGTGATGGCCCAGCGTAGGCTGTCCGCCGCCCAGGGTGAAACCTGGTCAAAGTCGGAGAAGAGGGACAGGTCGGCACTGATCCGCATGTTGGAGCCGGTATACTGGGCGTACCGGTGGAGGATGGTGAGCATCTGCTCCCAGGACAGGGGGTCGTTGGGGGCGAAGAGGTAGGTGGTATATCCGGCGATCATCCCCTCCTGCCTGCACCAGGACACCGCCTGGTAGAACCACTCGGAGGGGGATACGTCAAAGAACTGGGCCGCCGGGGCCTGCTGACAGCCCCCCATGGTCCAGAGGACCTGGGCCAGCTGGGCCCGGGTGATGGGCTGGCCAGGGAGAAAGCGGCCGTCGTCCGCGCCGGAAAAATAGCCCTGCTCCAGCGCGTGCTCCACCGCGTCATAGTACCAATCGGAGGGGGAGATGTCGGTGGGCATCAGGACGCTGCCGCAGAGTTGGAGGTAATAGGTCTGCGTGGCGCCTGAATCTCCACAATGTATCTGTATCATGCACAAAGGAAACTGCTTGGCATCGGCGCTCTGCTCCAGGTCCAGGGCGTGGGGGCCCTCCGCCGTTCGGTCCTGGACGGCCTGGGCGCTGCGGGCCAGGAGGCAGTCGGAGGAGAGGATGTAGGTCTGCCCGCCGGTCAGCAGGGGCGGCCCCTCCGCCGGCTGTCCGGCCAGCCGCTCCTGGGCGTCCATCACGTCCCACACTGGGGCGCTGTCGTCCACAAGCAGCTCATAGGTGCCGTCGCCGTTGATATCGGTGAGGTAGTCCACCGTCACCCACACGCCCTCTCCGTCAGCCTGGATAAAAAAACTGGCGTCCTGGGTGGCCCGGTTGACCTTGCAGGGGTATTGGCGGGTCTGGTCCAGCTGGAACCGGCCGTCTTCCCGCCGGTACAGGGCGACGGAGAGCTCCCGCTCCACCACGTCCATTCCCGAAGCGTCGATGCGGAACTCGGCCGTCCCCGCCGGGGCGGCCAGGCTGGTGGAAGCGGCGGCCGTCAAAGCGGCGGCCAGCAGCACGGCCAGAAGGCGTTTCAAGTGTTTCATAGAGGGGCTCCTTTCCACGGAAGGGGCGATTTGGCAAGCTTCATTATACCCAATTTATAGTGTCCTGGCAAGGGCTGTAACACAATGGTAAGATTCCACTTCCTGGAATACCCCTACCCGCAGGCGGGCAGGCCCCCCTCCTCCCAGGCATAGCCCAGCTCCGCCAGCTGGGCATCGGTGTACAGGGCCGGCCCCTCCGGGTGCTCCGCCGACAGGTCCAGATGCCGCCAGCCCTCCTGGGTCTGGACCACGTTCCAGAAGCGGGGCTCCCCCTCCAGCTCCCCGCCGGCCGCTTGGCAGGGCAGCTCCATCAGCTGGCACAGGGCGGCGTAGGCCAGGGCCAGCCCCTCGCTGTCGGCCGCTCCGGCGTGGAACAGGTCATAGGCGGTGTTTCCGCCCTGGGGGTCGAAGCCACGCCCCTCCATCAGCGCCCGGGCGGCGGCCAGGGCCGGGGGCTCCGCCGGGGAGAGGAGCTCCGGCAGGCGGGCCAGCTCCTCCAGCGCCTGGGCCAGCTCCCTGTGCCGCTCCTCCAGCTGGGAAGGCTCCAGGGGGTAGGTGAGCAAGATCTCCACAATGCGCTGGCGGCCGCTGTTTGGATATATGGACACGGCCACCTCCGGCATGCCCAGGGCGAAGGAGGGGGCGTCGTAGTAGGCCTGGCGGACCAGCTCCCGGATGAAGCCCTCATCCTCCTCAAAGTAGCTGATGCGCAGGGCCCGCTCCGGGGCGAAGGTGGTCAGGGCGGTCCGCAGCTCACCGCGGATGGCGGCCGCTCCGGTGGCCTGGACGATGGTGGCCACCTGCTCCCGGGTGCGGCGGTAGGTGATGTCCAACTTGGCTTCGAAGTAGGTGACCACCGGGTCCACGGTGTATTTGATAAACTCCACGCAGTAGGCCCCCAGGGGGTCCTCCTGGACCACCTCCAGGCAGGCGTCCGACAAAAAGGCCTCCACCTGCTCGGCCCCGGTGTACAGCCGGACGACGCCCTCCTCCACGCCGCCGTTGATAAAGTAGATCAGGGCGTTCACCAGCTCCTGGTAGCTGTCCGCCCGGAGGATGGAGGGGTCCCCCTCGGTGGCGGGGACAGCGCTGTGGGGGGTGACGGAGGTGTAATCCCGCTCCAGCAGGGTGGAGCAGCCGGTGAGAAGGAGGGCTGCGGCTGTCAAAATGGCCAGAAGGCGGGCTCCCCTGTAGGGGCGGCCTTTGGCCGCCCGGCCTGGGCCGGCAGGGGTATGCGGCGGGCGGCCAAAGGCCGCCCCTACATTGTCAGCAATCAATACCCCAGCTCCTCGTCGATGAGGATGACCTCCATGGCATCGGTGCTCTTGGGTTTTTCCCACAGCACCACCAGGCCCCGGCAGATGCGCTGGGGGCTCTTGCAGTCGTAGCACTTGTCCCCCTTGGCGGCGCAGGGCGTCTGGACCCCGATGCGCTGGGCGTTTTTGGGGCTGGCGATGTTCCGGGCCCGCCACAGGGCGGCGTCGTAGTCCGGGGCGATCTTGTTCTTCCCCACCACGAAATAGACCCGCTTGTGGCCGAAGAGGGTGGAAGCCACCCGGTTGCCGGTGCCGTCGATGTTGATCAGCTCACCGGTTTCGGCCAGGCCGTTGACTGAGGTGATGTACACGTCCGCCACAGCGGCCCGCTCCAAGCCGGCCTTGTCCCAGTGCCAGACGGCGTCGTTGTGGGCGGCCAGGCGGGGGTACAGCCCCATCTCCTGCACCGTCATGGAGCCGCCGAAGCCCACGCTGGCCCCGTCGATCTGGCTGTCCAGATAGGCGGACGCCTCCTCCTTTGTGGCGAAAAACCTGGGGGTGAACCCCCGCTGCTCCAGATTTTGGGTCAGTTTTGTCCAGTCTGTCATGATAAGCGCTCCTTTCAATAATTGCTATTGTATTACGGCGTGTCCAACGGCCACGCCCCGCAAATGAGCTGTTTTCTGCCTAGATATCGTCCTTCTGATACCTTCTAAAGCCCTGGCCCAGCACCTCGTGGGCGTCGCAGACGATCAGGAAGGCATCCGGGTCCATCTGATGGACCAGGGCTTTCAGCGGAACGATCTGCCGCTGCTTGAAGGCGCACATCAGGACCAGCTTGTTCTGGCCGGTGAAGCTGCCCTCCCCGTAGAGGAAGGTGGCCCCCCGCTCCAGCTGCCGGTCGATCTCCGCCGCCATGGGCCGGGGGTTGGAGGTGACGATATAGGCCACCTTGGACTGGTCCAGGCCGTAAAGCACCTTGTCCATCACCAGGGTGGAGATGTAGAGGGCCACAATGCCGTACAGGGCGGTGTTCAGGGTGCGGAAGGCGGCGGCCACCATCAAAATGACGGCCAGATCCACCGCCATCAGCAGCTTGCCCATGGGGAGCCACCGCAGTTTCAGCTTGAGCAGCCGGGCGATGAGGTCGGTGCCGCCGGTCGTGGCCCCCTGGAGGAACACGATGCCCAGAGACAGCCCCATCAGCACCCCGCCGAAAATGCAGGCCATCAGCGGCTCGTCCATGGGGGGCCAGTCGTAGAGGCAGAACAGGTCGGTGAAGACGGAGGAGAGGAACATGGCGTATAGGGAGGAGATCAGCGTCCCGCCCCCCAGGAGCTTCCAGCCCAGGAGGAACAGGGGGACGTTGAGCACGATGACGCTGACGCCCACAGGGGCGGCTGGGATGAAGTGGTGGATGATCTGGGCCACGCCGGTAATGCCGCCGAAGGCGATGCCGCTGGGGGCGTAACACCAGGCGAAGCTGAGGGCGTATATGATACAGCCCAGCAGCATCCACAGATAGATGCGCAGCAGCCGGAAGAGGTTGGATTTGGTCATAGGCCCTCCTGATGTTTCGTGGTGTAGGGCCACGGCTTGCCGTGGCCGCATTGACACCTCTGGGGCGCGATTCGGGCGGCGGATACGGCAAGCCGTGGGCGTCTTAACACCGCTGGGGTGCAATTTGGGCGGCGCTGGGGTGCGATTTGGACGGACACGGCAAGCCGTGTCCCTACAGCAGGGTCATCTGCTCCTCGCCCCGGTCCTCCTCTTTCAGGAGGGCGCCGGCGACGGGCAGGGAGCGGGCCCGGTAGCGGGCGGCGTTCTGGATGTGGGTGCGGTCCAGGGGCAGCACCTTCTCCACCCGGTACTTGGGCTTCAAGGTCATGATGTTGACTCCCTGGGTGTTCCGGGTGGCCTTGGGGTTCAGGCTGGCGGTGTGGAAGATCAGGCACCGGCCCTCGGAGGAGACCACCGCCGCTTCGAAGTCCTCCCGCAGCAGGAAGGCGGCGGCCAGGGGGGATTTGTCAGAGTAGGCCCCGGTGAGCTTCTTCCGCCGGGTCTGGGTCTGATAGGCGGACAGCTCCACCCGGGCGGCCTTGCCGTTCTCGAAGAAGAACAGAAGGTGCCCGGAGTAGTCCCCGGGGACGCAGGCCCAGACGGCCCGCTCCTCCGGGTCCATCCCCAGCTTGGAGGGCAGGTAGTCCCCCAGGGCGCTGGCCTTGGTGTCGTCAAAGCCGGACAGCCGGGTCTTGTAGCACTGCTGTTTGTCGGTGAACACCATCAGCTCGTCCCGGTTATTGGCCTCCCACTGGAGATAGGGGCCGTCCCCCTCCTTGTACTTCTGGTCGCTGGCCATCCGCAGGGACTGGGGGGTGATCTTTTTCAGATAGCCCTCCCGGGAGAAGAACAGGTGGACCGGGTAGTCGGGCGTCTCGTCCTCCACCGTCATCACGGGCTCGTCCATGTGGTCGTAGACGATCTGGGTCCGCCGGGGGGCGGCGTACTTCTTCTTCACCTCGGCGAGCTCGTCCATGATGATCTTCCGGATCCGCTTGGGGGAGTTGACAATATCCTCCAGGTCGGCGATCTCGTCGGCGAGGGCGTCCACCTCCTGGGTGCGCTTGAGGATGTACTCCTTGTTGATGTTCCGCAGCCGGATGTCGGCCACATACTCCGCCTGGACCTGGTCGATGCCAAAGCCGATCATCAGGTTGGGGATGACCTCCGCGTCCTCCTCGGTGTCCCGGATGATCTGAATGGCCCGGTCGATGTCCAGCAGGATGCGCCGCAGGCCCT
>JAAWNI010000133.1 GCA_022798855.1 Lawsonibacter sp.
GGGGCGGGGGGATTCCGTTCACAGGAAATCTGTAGGGCGCGACGACCCCGGCGCGCCGTTCTCTGGCAACGGGGGGATTCCATGACACAAAACAGCTCTATATTACAGAATCCCCCAGTCAGCGGCTTACGCCGCTGCCAGCTCCCTCAAAGAGGGGGCCTTTGGAACAGAACAAGGACCTCCAAGCGCCCAAGCCCCCCCTTGCTAAAGGGGGGTGCCCCCGTAAGGGGCGGGGGAATTCCGTTCACAAAAGGCCCCTTTCCCCCTGCGGGAGATGAATATTCTTTGACAAGCTGAAGCGGCCTTACGGCCGCTTTTTTCAACTTTTCTCCGGCATGGAGGTGGGGTCGTCCACCACCCGGCTGCCGGCCAGGTCCACCCGGTTGTAGTAAATCAGGGTGAGGACGCTGCACATCAGCCAGCCCAGGGGGTAGCCCGCTGCCACGGGCAGGGGGGTATTGGTGATATAGTTGGTGAGGACAAAGAGATAAATCTGCCGGAACACCACAAAGGAGAACAGCATGATATAGGTGGGGGGCTGGCTGATGCCGGCGCCCCGCAGCGACCCGGCGTATATCTGATTGATGCACACCATCACATAGCAGGGGCACAGCAGCCGCAGGAACATAACGCCGTAGGCCACCACCTCCGGCTTGTCGTTGAAGAAGGCCACCAGATAGGGGGCCGTTGGCAGGACGATGGCGGCCAGTCCCAGGGCGATGCCCCAGGAGAGGAACAGGGCCGCCCGGGTCCCCTTTTTGGCCCGCTCCACCTGTCCGGTGCCCAGGTTCTGCCCCACAAAGGTGGTGGCGGCCAGGGCCAGGGACTGGGTGGGGAGCAGCAGGAACTGGTCGATCTTTGTGCAGGAGGTCCAGCCGGACATGCAGTCCAGGCCAAAGACGTTGATATAAGACTGGACAAACACATTGGAAAAAGAGGTAATGGCCATCTGGAGGGCGGCGGGAATTCCAATCCGGACGATCTGCTTTAAGATCAGGGGCGACGCCCGCAGCTCCTTGAGACTCAGCCGGACAAAGTCGTCCCCCCGGACCAGCACAGCCAGCACCAGCACCGCCGACACCCCCTGGGACAGGATCGTCGCGTAGGCCACCCCCTCCACCCCCATGTGGAACCCGATGACAAACAGCAGGTCCAGGGCGATGTTCAGCAGGGCGCAGATCACCAGAAAGTAAAAGGGCCGCTTGGAGTCCCCCACCGCCCGGAGCACACCGGAGCCCATGTTGTACAGCATCAGGCCCAGCATGCCGGAAAAGTAGATGGTGAGGTAGGTGGTGGCCTCCGGCACGGCCTGGAGGTCGGTTTTCATCAGCTGGAGCATAGTGGGGATGATGAGAATGCCCAGGGCGGTCAGCACCACCCCCAGGACCAGGGTCATGACAATGGAGGTGTGGACCGTCTGCCTGACCTTATCTGGCTTTTTCGCCCCGTAGTACTGGGAGATCACCACGCCCGCGCCGCTGGCCAGCCCCAGAAAGAAACCGATGAGCATGTTGATAATAGGTGTGACTGTACCCACGGCGGAATAGGCCGCGTTGCTGACATACCGGCCCACCACCCACAGGTCAACCGTGTTGTATAGCTGTTGAAACAGATTGCCCAGCAAAAGGGGTATGGCAAAGCGGACCAGGTGGCCCACTACGCTGCCCTCGGTCATATCCACAGCATGTCCGGAGCCCTTTACCAGTGCGGACAAATTGATCTACCTCCTAAAAAATCAAATATCCCAATGGGCCGGCCTGCGGGCCGGCCTTCGTGCGGGACCCGCCGCCGTTTTTCCGCGCGTCAATCTCCGTAGTCCAGTCCGGACAGATACCGCCGGGCCAGGTCAAAGGCGTGGCTGGCGGTCTGGGTGCGCAGGCGCTCCCGCATGGGGCGGGCGCCCAGGTGGAGGGCCCGGACGCGGGTGCCCTCCGGGGTGGCGATAGCTACGAACATGGTGCCCACCTCGCTGCCCCGGTCGTCCCGGTCCGGCCCGGCCACGCCGGTGGAGGACAGGGCGATGTCACAGCCCAGCACCCGCCTGGCCCCCTCGGCCATGGCGGCGGCCACCTCTCCGGACACCGCCCCGAGCCGGTTCAGCATGTCCTGTGGGACCCCCAGGACGCCGGCCTTGATTTCGTTTGTGTAGGACACAATCCCTCCCCTGAAGGCGGCGGAAGCCCCGGGGACGTCGGTGAGCCGCTTGGCCATCAAGCCGCCGGTGCAGCTCTCCGCCGTACCGATAGTCAGGCCTTTCTCCTTCAAATCACGGATCACAACATACTCCAGAGAGGGCACATCCACCCCGTACACCTTGTCGCCGAACAGCTCCCTCACCTGGGCCACGGTGGGCTGGAGGAGTGCCTGGGCTTCCTCGTCCGCCGCCGCCTTGGCGGTGACCCGCAGCTCGCACTCCCCCTCCTTGGCGTAGGGGGCCAGGGTGGGGTTGGACATGGCGTTCATCTGGTCCCGCAGCTGGGCTTCCATGGTGGACTCCCCGATGCCGAACAGCTTGATGGTGTGGGATGCGATGACCCCCTCGGACAGGGACAGCAGGTAGGGCTTCGCCCGGTACTGGAACATGGGCCGGCACTCGCTGGGGGGGCCGGGGAGCATGATGACGTGGACCCCGTCCGCTTCAAAGGCGCAGCCGGGGGCGGTGCCCCAGTCGTTGGGCAGGATGGTGCACCCCTCGGGGAGCATGGCCTGCTGGAGGTTGTTGTCCGTCATGGTCCGGCCGATACGATTAAAATAGGAGCGGATGCGCTCCGCCGAACCCTCGTCAAAGACCAGCTTCCTGCCAAAGGCTTCGGCCAGCACGTTTTTGGTCAGATCGTCGCAGGTGGGCCCCAGGCCTCCGGTGGTGATGATGATGTCCGCCCGCTTTTTGGCCAGGGCCACCGCTTCCTCAGCCCGCTGGAGGTTATCACCCACCACGGTGTGCCAAAAGACATTCAGCCCCAGCTCGCTCAGCCCCTGGGACAGCATCTGGGCATCAGTGTTGGCGATATTTCCCAGAAGCAGCTCGGTCCCCACCGATAAAATTTCAACTGTATGAGACATAATAAAAACCTCCGCATCCTTGGGTACTGTGATAAGAATAAGGGTATTATAGCATGAATCAAGAGAAAGGGGTAGCTATTTTCCAGCTTCCGGAACAATTTTTGTCTAATTTTCGCAAACTCCAGGAAATAACTGGTAAACCAAGGGCGGCAGAGCCGTTTTTTTGACTGATTTCCGCCGCTTTTCTTCGGCACATTGCCACAAAATTCCCGTTAGAAAAGCCAGCAAATCTAAAAAACATCCAAAGAACCATGGGAACAACTTATATTTCAAGACTTTTGTGAAGTTTTTGCAATGATTCGACCATTTTACAGTTGAAATTTTTTCCGGAATGGACTACAATAGGACCCGCAAGAGCAAGGAGGGCCTAATGTGCTGAACATCGTACTGGTCGAGCCGGAGATTCCCCAAAATACCGGCAACATTGCCCGCACCTGCGCCGCCACCCGCAGCCGGCTCCACTTGGTCAGGCCCCTGGGCTTTGACATCAGTGAGCGGGCTGTGAAGCGGGCGGGCCTGGACTACTGGCATATGGTAGACCTGCGAGTCTATGACAGCCTGGACCACTTCTTTGCGGTAAACCCCAGCCCGGACCTGTGGTTAGCCACCACTAAGGCCCCTCAGGACTACACCCAGGCACAGTTTCAGGAGGGCTGCTGGCTCATGTTCGGCAAGGAGACGGCCGGCCTGCCTTTGGACCTGCGCCAGCGCTGGCGGGACCGTTGCCTCCGCATCCCCATGCGGGCCGACGCCCGGAGCCTGAATCTGGCCAACTCTGTCGCCATCCTCACCTATGAGGCGCTGCGGCAGCTCGGTTTTCCCCATCTGTCCGGCACAGGAGAGATGGGCCAAACCATGTGACCCCCAGTATTGTCACCTTTACGAAAAGGAAAGGAGTCAAGAGAATATGAACTACAACAAGAAGACGGTAAAAGACATCGACGTCAAGGGCAAAAAGGTTCTTCTGCGCTGCGATTTCAACGTTCCTATGGCTAAGGACGGCAGCGGCGTCATCACTGACGACAAGCGCATCCGGGCCGCCCTGCCCACCATCCAGTACCTGCTGGACCAGGGCGCGGCGGTGATCGCCTGCTCCCACATGGGCAAGCCGGCGGCCACCTTCGAGTCCTACAAGAAGAAACAGCTGGAGAAGGGCAAGGACGAGGCCTCCATCACTGAGGAGAAGTGGCAGAAGTCCCTGGCCGAGCTGCGCATGGAGCCGGTGGCCGCCCGCCTCAGCGAGCTGCTGGGCAAGCCGGTGGTCCTGGCGGACGACGTGGTAGGCCCCGACGCCCAGGCCAAGGCCGCCGCCCTGAAGCCCGGCGAGATCCTCCTGCTCCAGAATACCCGCTTTGAGAAGGGCGAGACAAAGAACGACCCCGCCCTGGCCAAGGCCATGGCTGACATGGCTGAGGTATATGTATCCGACGCCTTCGGCGCCGTCCACCGCGCCCACGCTTCCACCGCCGGCGTGGCCGGCTGCCTGCCCGCCGTCTCCGGCTTCCTGATCCAGAAGGAGCTGGACTTCATCGGCGGCGCCCTGGCCAGCCCCAAGCGCCCCCTGGTGGCCATCCTGGGCGGGTCCAAGGTATCCTCCAAGATCGGCGTCATTAACAACCTCCTGGAAATCGCCGACACCATCATCATCGGCGGCGGCATGGCCTACACCTTCTCCGCCGCCCAGGGCGGCAAGGTGGGCGACTCCCTCCTGGAAGCCGACTGGAAGGACTACTCCCTGGAGATGATCCAGAAGGCCAAGGACAAGGGCGTCAAGCTGCTCCTCCCCGTGGACACCGTCATTGCCGACAAGTTCGCCCCCGACGCGGAGAGCAAGGTGGTCAAGGCCGGCGAGATCCCAGACGGCTGGCAGGGCCTGGACATCGGCCCCGAGACGGTGGAGCTGTACTGCGGCGCCGTGGCCGACGCGGGCACCGTCATCTGGAACGGCCCCATGGGCGTGTTTGAGTTCGACAAGTTCGCCGTGGGCACCAAGGCCGTGGCCGAAGCCCTCAGCAAGACCAACGCCATCACCATCATTGGCGGCGGCGACTCCGCGGCCGCTGTGCAGCAGCTGGGCTACGCCGACAAGATGAGCCACATCTCCACCGGCGGCGGCGCTTCCCTGGAGTTTATGGAGGGTAAGGAGCTGCCCGGTGTCGCCTGCCTGCTGGATCAATAAATTTGTATTTCCGCGCGCAGGGCGCGACGTTTGTAATCTGGTAAAACGGCCCCTGCCCGCAGGCGCCCTTGTGTTTCTAAGACCCGCAAACAATATACGATAGGAGAGATTTATTATGAATCGCCGCTACCGCAAGACTATTATCGCAGGAAACTGGAAAATGAACAACACCCTGTCCCAGACCAAGGCCTTCGCCGAGGAGATCAAGCCCATCATGCCCAAGGGCAAGTGGTGCAACGTGGTGCTCTGCGTGCCCGCCGTGAACATCCAGGCCGCCGTCCGTCTGTTCAAGGACTGCCATATCGCCATCGGCGCGGAAACCTGCCACGAGCTGGACCACGGCGCTTACACCGGCGAGATCACCGCCGCCATGATCAAGGAGGCCGGGGCCAAGTACGTCATCATCGGCCACTCCGAGCGCCGCCAGTACTACAACGAGACAGATTTCACCGTAAACAAGAAGGTCCACGCCGCCATCGAGGCCGGCCTGATCCCTATCATCTGCGTGGGCGAGAGCCTGGAGCAGCGGGAGCTGGGCGTCACCATGGAGCTCATCGCCTATCAGGTGAAGTGCGCCCTGGCCGGCGTGGCCCCCGAGAAGGTGCGCCACATCGTCATCGCCTATGAGCCCCTGTGGGCCATCGGCACCGGCAAGACCGCCACCGCAGAGCAGGCCGGCGAGGTCTGCCAGGCCATCCGCACCGTCATCCGCAAGCAGTACGGCGCCCATGTGGCCCGGTCCGTCACCATCCAGTACGGCGGCTCCATGAACGCCAAGAACGCCGAGGAACTGCTGGCCCAGCCCGACGTGGACGGCGGCCTGATCGGCGGCGCCGCCCTGAAGCCCGCCGACTTCGTGAAGATTATCGAGGCTGCCAATCAGGAGTAAGAACCTGTATTCACAATCTCAAACGACCGTCTGGACGGACCTTTTGCCGCCTTGCGGCGTTAAAAAATCTTGAAATCCACAAAGGATTCCTGTGAT
>JAAWNI010000134.1 GCA_022798855.1 Lawsonibacter sp.
GCTGGGGGACTACCCCCTCATCTCCCTGGAGGAGGCCCGCCAGGCCCTGCTGGAGGGGCAGTATATCACCACCGTCCCCTACGACTTTCCCGGCGAGGAGCATGTATACGGCGGGGAGCTGGTCTACCGGGGGAGCCCGACGGAACAGTTTTTTATCCCCTACTACCGCTTCTATGTAGACGTCTCCCACGAGTTCCCCAACTGGGACGGCACCGAGCTGAAAAATTTCGGCGCTTACTACGTCCCAGCGGTGGAGCACCAGTACCTGGAACCTGGGTGGCAGTGGGATGGGTCGTTCAATTAGCAAAATGCCCCCCTTGTCAAAAGGGGGCCCGGAGTGGCGGGGGGATTCCGTTTACAGGAATGTTTTTGATGAATTGGAATCCCCCAGTCACGGCTGCGCCGTGCCAGCCCCCTTTAACAAGGGGGCCTTTAAAGCAGGACTGGGAGCTTCAAGCACCCAAGCCCCCCTTGTTAAAGGGGGGGGTGCCCCCGCAGGGGGCGGGGGGGGATTCCTCAAACGGGGCAGTTCAAAGAATGGGAATCCCCCAGCCACCACTTAAACCGCCTGCAGCAGGCACAAAATCAGGCCGTAGACCACGCTGGCGCTGATGCCGAAGACCAGCACCGGGCCGGCCACGGTGAAGAGCTTGGCGGCGGTGCCGGTGATCAGGCCCTCGCTTTTAAACTCCAGGGCGGGGGACACCATGGCGTTGGCGAAGCCGGTGATGGGCACCAGGGTGCCCGCCCCCGCCCGCTTGGCCAGCTTGTCAAAAATCCCCAGCCCGGTGAGCAGGGCGGCGGCGAAGATCAGGGCCACAGAGGTGGCAGTGCCGGCCTGCTCCTTGTCCAGCCCATAGCTCTGGAACAGCTGGGTCAGCCCCTGCCCGGCGGCGCAGATGCTCCCACCCACCAGAAAGGCCCAGAGGATGTTTTTCCCCATGGGCGAGGGCTTTGACCTCTCGTTGACCAGCTTGCCGTAGTCCTGGTTGGTCATGTTCAAGCTTCATCCCTCCTTCAACGGTTTTCCCTATCATGCCCGCCGGGGGGAATTTTATGCGTTTTTGTATGAACCGCTCCCTGTCCGCATAGGCTGTACAGAAGGGAGTGAGCAAGTTGATCTATCCAAAGCGACAGCTGATTTTGACCGCCGCCGCCGCCATACTGGCCGGCTGTGTCCTCCATTTTTTGTATGAGTGGCAGCCCAGCGCCATCACCGCCCTGTTCTCCCCGGTGAACGAGAGCCTGTGGGAGCACGTGAAGCTGGTGTTCTGGCCCTTCCTGGGGGCGGCGCTGCTCCTGAACCGGGACCGGCCCGGCGGGGCCCGGCCCTGGCTGCTGGTCCTGCCCGGGCTGTGCGCCCTCACCCTGATCCTGGGGTGGGTGTACCACGTCGCGTTGGGGGGCGAAGCCCTGTGGGTGGACATCGCTATCTATGTTTTGGTGATGCTTCTGGGCTTTTGGCTGGCCACCCGGTTCTCCGGACCCTTTAAAGGGGGCAAATGGGTACTGCCCATTGTGGCCGTGATCGCCCTGGCCCTTCTTATCGGCTGGTTTACCCTCTATCCCCCGGAGGGGCTCCTCTTCCGGGACCTGGCCGCCGTGGGCTCCTGGCTGCCCCTGCCCTGCTAGGGCTTGTTTGAAACATGTCAACATGCCCAAACGCCGGCTCTTTTTCCGCCGTTGGGCACATTTCCATTTTTCAAACAGCGCCTAAAATTTTGTGGACTGAAAGTCTCCCTTCTCCTCTTTCCTCTGATACAATCATCATGTAGAAAGGGGGAGCCGGCATGGTGGTTTACGGCGCGAGCGGTTTGACGTCCCGCCCCCAGGCCAGGGAGCTGCTGGCCCTGGCGGTCCGGGAAACTTGGGGGCTGTCCCCCCTGCCGGAGGTATCCCGCCGGGAGGGGGGCAAGCCCTTTTTTCCGGAGCGGGAGGACCTCCACTTTAACCTCAGCCATAGCGGGGACATGGCCCTGTGCGCCCTGGACGGCGCCCCGGTGGGGGTGGACATCCAAATCGCGCGGGAGTGGCGGGCCGGACTGCCGGGGCGGGTGTGCTCCGGCGCCGAGCTGGCCTGGCTGGAGGGCCAGCCGGAGCTGTGGCCCGCTTTCACCCTGCTGTGGACCTTGAAGGAAGCCCGGGCCAAGGAGAGCGGCCGGGGCCTTGCCTCCTCCATCCGGGATATCCGGATTCCGCTTCCAGGGCCGGGGCTTCTGGAGATGGATGGGCTGTGGTTCCGGACTTGGACAGGCTCCGGCTGGGCTGCGGCGGCCTGTGGGCGCGGCGGGCCGCCGGAGGAGATCCTTTGGCGGAGGATATGATAAGAGGGCCGCAAGGCCGTCCAAGACTGTCAAAAAAGTGAGGGTGAAGGCCCCCAGAAAAAGCCCCCTTGTAAAAGAGGGGCCCCCCGCAGGGGGCGGGGGGATTCCGTACCCCGGAACCGCTCGAAGTAAAAGAATCCCCCAGTCACGGCTACGCCGTGCCAGCCCCCTTTAACAAGGGGGCCTTTTGGAGCAGGACAGGGAGCTTCAAGCACCCGAGCCCCCCTTGCTAAAGGGGGGTGCCCCGGAGGGGCGGGGGGATTCCGTCAAACGAAACAGCTCCTTAAAGCTCAATAACCCGCCCCTCCTCGGCGGACTGATAGGCGGCGTAGAGCACCCTGGTAGTCTCATAGGCCAGGTCAAAGCCGGAAGCGGGCTCCCGGCCATAGGCCGCCGCTTCCATAAAGTCCTGGAGCTCGCCCACATAGCCCCGGATGATCTCGTCGGAGACAAAGGCCTTATTCCAGCCCAGCTTTTTGGGGAGCATCTCAGAGATAGGCTCATCCTCCAGCCCGTCCTCGTCCAGGAAATAGGTGTTCAGCAGGTCGGTGGGGGTGATGTTGCAGTTCATGGCCGTATTGCTGCCATAAATCTCGATGTAGTTTTTGGTCCCGCCCAGAACGGCGTCGCTGGCGATGCACAGGGCCTTGGTGCCGTCGGAGAAGGTGACGCTGGCCACGCCGTAGTCCTCCACATCCTCGGGGCGGGCGGCGATGTGCCGGTGCTCCTCCTCAGACAGGCACTCCGTCACCCGGCCCACGTCGCAGCTCACGCTTTTGACGGTAATCTTTTCCCCCCGGGCGGCTGCTTCCTGCTGTTTCAGCCAGAGCATCCCGCCCATAGGGTGGGCCCCCGTGCGGGTCAGCGTGCCGCCGCCGGTCCGGTTCCACTTGCCGGCCACGGGGCTGCTGGAGCCTTTCAGGCTCTCCTCCCCCTTCATAAAGAGGAGCTTGGTTTTTTTGGCCCGGATGATATCGGCGGCCTTCTGGATGGGTGGGGCATAGACAAAATTCTCGGCGTACATGAATTTCCGTCCCGTCCGCTGGACCACCGCTTTCAGCTCGTCCATCTCTGCCAGGCACTGCCTGAGCATCTCCCCCTTGGGCACGGTGCGCCCCACGTCCTCCTGGCCCGGCGCGCCGAAGTAGCCGGTCAGGGGCTTCTCACAGATGACGTCCTTGCCCGCGTTCATTGCCTTGATGGCGAACTGGGTGTGGAGAAAGGGGGGCAGGACAATGTCAACCACGTCGATCTCCGGGTCGTCCAGCAGGACCTGAAAATCGGCCGCCGCCTGCTCATAGCCGTAGCGGGCCTTGACCTTCTCCGCCAGCTCCAGCTTCACGTCGCACACGGTTTTCAGGCGGACGGGGACCCCGCACACCTTCTCGTAGCCGTTTCCGTGGAGATAGGCGGCGTAGCCGGCCCCCACGGTCCCAATGGTAACTGTTTTCACGCAATTTCGATTCATTATTTTTCCTCCTGTCCTCCCGGCGGCGCCGGGCTTAAAATACACGCATAAGGTTGTTTTATCCGCTGGAATATGGTATCCTTATCATAACAAACTTACCAACGGAAAGCAATCATCTTCAGCCGGCAGACGGCCATCCATTTTATTAAGGAGGTACTTACATGAAAATCACCTATTTAGGCCACTCCTGTTTCCGGGTGGAATCCCAGGGCTGGGCCATCGTCCTGGACCCCTACGGCGCGGACAGCGTGCCGGGATACCGGCCCGTCCAGGAGACGGCGGACCAGGTGCTGTGCAGCCACGGCCACCGGGACCACGGGGCGGTGGAGCAGGTCACGCTCCGCCAGGGCGGGGCCTCCCCCTTCACCGTGGAGGCGTTGGACGCCTGGCACGACGACCAGCAGGGCGCGCTCCGGGGGCCTGACACCATCCACATCCTGGACGACGGCCAGTGCCGCGTCGCCCATCTGGGGGACCTGGGCTGCGCCCTGACGCCGGAGCAGAAGGACAAGCTCCGGGGGCTCACCGCCCTGATGATCCCTGTGGGGGGGTACTACACCATCGACGCCGCCCAGGCCAGCGCCCTGGCCGACGAGCTGGCCCCCGCCGTGGTGATCCCCATGCACTACCGTGGGGAGGGCTTCGGCTACGACGTGATCGGCCCGCTGGAGGATTTCACCGCCCTGCGGAGCGGCGTGAGGGAGCATCCCGGCTCCGTCCTGGAGCTGGGCCCTGAGACGCCCAGGCAGACCGCCGTCTTAAAGCCGGAGAATATTTAAAAACCTGTCCGCCCTGTGCCCGCCGGACAGGCGGCGTTGAGTTAGAAATATTTCACATTCTTCTTGACAAGCCACATGTGGAGTGATATATTTATAACACCTCAGGAGTTAAAAATATATCACACGGAGGAATGGAAGATGAAATCAAAAGTCACCCTCAAGGAAATCGTGGGCACAAAAATCATCTATGCGGCGCTCCTGGTCTGCTACTACTGGATGTGGGCCCGGCGGGATTGGCATAACTACTATGACAGCATTCAAAATTCGGTGTTTATCTTCACCATTATATTTTTCTTGGTGCAGGCCAGCCGCGTCCGCAAATACAGCAAAGAGGAGAAGGACGAGCTGGCAATACAAAATCTGCGCAGGACAGACGCGATCGGATTAAAAATTATGGTGGCTGCCACGATTGCCATTGCCTTCCCATGTGCGGTCGGGGCCATTGACGGAAGCACGGCCGGCTATGCCCTGGTGGGCATGATCCTGGTATTGGCGGTGGCGCGCTTCATCATATTCTGCGTGATGGACAGCAAAGGGGTTTGAGACAGTCCCTCCCCTGTCTGGTCCGCATCCGATCCGTGATGCTCCCGCGCTGGACAGCAAGGGAGTCTGATATGGCCCTTAAAACGAAGGTCAAAGAATATCGGGAAAAAGCGGGATTAAAGCAGAGCGAACTGGCGGAATTGGTACACGCGCGGCGTGAAACCATCGTACACCTGGAAAATGGGCGGTACAACCCGTCGCTGAAACTGGCCATGGACATCGCGAAGGTTTTCCATGTGGCGGTGGAGGAGCTGTTTGAGTTTACTGAAGATTAAACGTAAGGAATAGGGAGGCGTCCGGCTGGACGCCTGCCTGTTCCTGTGGAAAAAAGAAGAAAAAGAGAAAAGCAATTAGGATGGGCTCCCCACCCCGCAAGGGCGGGGAGCTTCTGGTTTTTTACTTGGCGTTGTGGGACTTGGCGTGGCTGGGGGCGACGTACTGGCCGTTCTCCTTCTTGGTCAGCTTGCCCTCCTTGACCAGCTCGTTGGGGGAGTAGATATCGTTGATGTTCCAGCAGCCGGGGGTGGGCACCACGATGTTCTCCATGGGGGCCTCGACCAGGAAGGGCCGGCCGGCCTTGTTGGCGGCGATGGCCTTCTCCAGGGCGGGCAGGAACTCCTCGGCGGAAGCGCAGCGGATGGCTTCCACGCCGTAGGCCTTGGCGACCTCAGCCCACTGGGGGGTGTAGGACTCGCCGTCGGGGGTGTGGAACTTGGTGCCGAAGAAGGTCTGATAGTTGGCGTTCTCCAGGCCGGCGATGGTGCCGAAGGCGGAGTTGTTCATGACGACCCAGGTGCAGGCGATGCCGTGCTCCACAGCGGCGGCCAGAACGGTGGGGTTGATGCCGAAGCCGCCGTCGCCGGTGAGGTTCAGGACGATGCGGTCAGGGGCGGCAACCTTTCCGCCCAGGACGGCGGCGGGGCCAAAGCCCATGGTGGCCAGGCCGGAGGAGTGGTGGATGGTGCCGGGGATGGTGATGTCGAACTCCTGGGCCACACCGTTCTTGTTCCAGCCCACATCGGTGAAGATGATGGCGTCCTCGGGGATGGCGGCCTTCACGTCCCGCAGGATGCGCTGGGGGGTCATGGGGAAGCGG
>JAAWNI010000135.1 GCA_022798855.1 Lawsonibacter sp.
GGTACATCACCATCCGCTCAAAGCCCATGCCGTAGCCGGCGTGGCGGCAGGAGCCGAAGCGCCGCAGGTCCAGATACCACCAGTAGTCATGGGGGTCCATGCCCAGCTCTTTCATGCGGGCCTCCAGCACCTCGTGCCGCTCCTCACGCTGGGAGCCGCCGATAATCTCCCCGATGGCGGGGACCAGGCAGTCGGCGGCGGCCACGGTCTTTCCGTCGTCGTTGAGCCGCATATAGAAGGCCTTGATCTCCTTGGGGTAGTCGGTGACGAAGACGGGGCGCTGGAACACCTGCTCGGTGAGGTAGCGCTCGTGCTCGGTCTGGAGGTCGGTGCCCCACTCCACCTTAAAGTCAAACTTGTCGTTGTTCTTTTTCAAAATCTCCACCGCGTCGGTGTAGCTCACCCGGCCGAAGCCGGAGGAAGCCACATGCTCCAGCCGCTCCTTCAGGCCCTTGTCCACGAAGGAGTTGAAGAAGGCGATCTCGTCGGGGCACTTCTCCAGCACGGTTTTGATGACATATTTGATCATGGCTTCGGCGTTATCCATATAGTCGCCCAGGTCGGCGAAGGCCATCTCGGGCTCGATCATCCAGAACTCGGCGGCGTGGCGCTGGGTGTTGGAGTTCTCCGCCCGGAAGGTGGGGCCGAAGGTGTACACATTGCCAAAGGCCATGGCGAAGTTCTCGGCGTTGAGCTGGCCGGAGACGGTAAGGCTGGCCTGCTTGCCGAAGAAGTCCTTGGAGTAGTCGATTTTCCCGTCCTGGGTCCGGGGCGGGTTCTCCAGGTCCAGGGTGGTCACCTGGAACATCTCGCCCGCCCCCTCGCAGTCGCTGCCGGTGACGATGGGGGTGTGGACATAGACAAAGCCCTGGTCCTGGAAAAAGCAGTGGATGGCGTGGGCGGCCACTGACCGCACCCGGAAGGCGGCGGAGAACAGGTTCGTCCGGGGCCGCAGGTGCTGGATGGAGCGCAGATATTCCACGCTGTGGCGCTTTTTTTGCAGGGGGTAGTCGGGGGTGGAGGGGCCCTCCACGGCGACGGAAGCGGCTTTCACCTCCAGGGGCTGTTTGGCGTCCGGGGTAAGCACCACCTCGCCCTTGACGATGAGCGCGGCCCCCACGTTCTGGCCGGCAATCTCCTTGTAGTTGTCCAGGATATTGGCGTCCATGACCACCTGGAGGTTCTTGAAGCAGGAGCCGTCGTTGAGCTCGATAAAGCCGAAGGTCTTCATATCCCGGATGGTCCGGGCCCAGCCCATGACGGTGACGGTCTGTCCGCCCAGGCGCTCCTGTCCGGCAAAAATAGCGGCGATGGTGGTGCGTTCCATAAAATCCTCTCCATATCGTGCAAATTCAGTGGCCTTACGCGGGTCAACAGGTAAGGCCTTCCTATTATAATGCCTTTTTCCCCGCTTGACAAGTGCCTGGGAAAGGGTTTATTTTCAAATTGTCCCTCCGGCAAAACCTTTACAGGCGAACCCACCTGTGTTATAATATAATCTGAATAAATGTCTGCCACTTTTCTGAGGTACAGCTCCGCTGTAGAGAAAAGCGCCGGTAAGGAGGCAACAGCGATATGCGGCATGCTAGAGGGCACAGCTCTTTTATGAATTGGAGCAGCTGGCGGATCCTTTGGATCCTGGGGCTGTTTATTATAGTAGCGGCGGCCGGGATGCTGGTCAGCCAGCAGCTTTTGCTGGACAACGCCAGGACCATGGGCAAAAACCTGGTCACCAGCTATTCCAACGACGAGGGCAGCCAGCTCAGCGAATACGACCGCATTCTCACCACAGCTATGCACTATATGGAGGACATGGACGGCCAGGGCGTCGGACCGGCCGAGTTTGAAGCCTGGCTGGCCGGCTATCTGGAAAAGAGCAGCTCCGTCATCAACGCCCGCAGCCTGAACCTGTATGGCGTGCTGAACGGACAGATGATCTCCGCCTCCGGCGTCCGGGACCGTACTTACGACTATCAGAGCCAGTCCTGGTATCAGCAGGCCATGGAAGCCAACGGCGAAGTGATCTTCACCAACGCCTACGCCAGCGAAGCCAGCCAGGGCCAGGAGGTGGTCACCATCGCGGTTTCCGCCGCCGGAAGCAGCAACGCGGTGGCCATCGACGTGCCGCTGGAGCACTTCCGCTCCAACCACACCGTTCAGGACCTGCCGGCCGGCGGCGCCTACTACGTCTGCGACGGCGCGGGCAGCCTGCTGTACTACAACATCCCCTTTGAAGCCACCGAGGACGCCCTGGAGGTCTATGTGAAGGACCTGTTCGACCGGGTCAACAAGGGCGTTCTGGACGGCAAAAACAACTCCATTATCGGCATGCAGGGCCTCCAGCGGGGGCTGTACTATCAGCGCACCAACAACGGCTGGCTGTGCATCCTCACCGTCCCCTACGACACCCTGCTCCAGGGCGTGCAGAACATCCTGGTCTACTACGGACTGGTCCTGGCGCTGTTTCTGGTCATCGCCCTGAGCATGTGGCTGCGGGACCGGAAGCTGAGCAGGGCCGCCAAGCGGACCACTGAGACGATCCAGGTCCTGGGCAACATGTATTACGCCATCTACCGGGTCAATACCAAAACGGGCGCCTATGAGATAACCAAGGGCTCCGACTTTGTGATCCAGGAGCTGGGGGAGGAGCAGGGCAGCTACAACGAGCTGCTCCAGGTCATCATCTCCAGCCTGGACGAGTGGACGGGGGAGGATTTTGCCAAAAACTTCTCCCTGGACAACATCCGCACGCTGGTGGACCAGCAGGTCCGGGACTTCGGCGGCGAATTCCTCCGCCGCTTCGGCGACGAGCAGCGCTGGATCAGCGTCCGGCTCCTCACCGACCCCGACCGCATCCCCGATGAAGCGGTCATCTGCTTCCGCGATGTGGAGAAGGAGAAGGAGGAGCAGCAGCAGCAGGTCCGCCTGTTAAAGGGCGCGCTGTCCGCCGCGGAGCAGAGCGAAAAATCCCAAAAGCAGTTCTTCTCCGTCATGAGCCACGACATGCGCACCCCCCTGAACATCATCATCGGCATGGCCAACCTGGCCCTCCAGCAGGACTGCGGCAAAGAGAAGATGGTGGGCTACATCACCAAAATCAGCGCCGCCAGCCAGCAGCTGCTGGCCCTGATCAACGACATTCTGGAGATTTCCCGCCTGGAGCAGGGCAACGTCTCCATGGAGATCAAGCCCTTCGACCTGTGCGAGACGCTGGCCAACTGCATCTCCCCCTTCCAGACCCAGGCCAAATCCCAGGACAAGGATTTTCAGGTCACCATCGACGTAAAGGACAAGATGATCAAGGGCGACCCCGCCCGCCTGGGCCAGGTCATCAACAACCTGGTGTCCAACGCCATGAAGTTCACCCGGCCGGGGGACCACATCTCCGTCATCCTGCGGCAGATGGACGAGGGAAAGCGGAACAACTACCTCTTCGTCGTCTCGGACACGGGGACCGGCATGTCGCCGGAGTTCCTGCCCAAGCTCTTCGACCCCTACGAGCGGGAAATCCTCTTCGGGGCCAAGGAGGTCATGGGGACCGGGCTGGGAATGCCCATTGTGAAAAACCTGATCACCCGCATGGGCGGGCAGATCGCCGTGAGGAGCACCCTGGGCCAGGGGACCACCTTCTCTGTGACCATCCCCTTCGACGCCAGCGAAGCGCCCCTGCCTGAGCCGGAGCACAGCGACGCCGAACCGCTCCCCTTGAACGGCCGGCAGATTTTGCTGGCGGAGGACAATCTCTTGAACATGGAGATCGCCACCGAGCTTTTGAAGATGCGGGGCGCCGAGGTGACCCCCGCGGAGGACGGCCGCGTCGCCCTGGAGGCCTTCCAGGGCTCCGAGCCCTTCTTCTTCGACGCCGTGCTGATGGATATGCAGATGCCCAACATGGACGGCTGCGAGTCCACCCAGGCCATCCGCGCCCTGGACCGCCCAGACGCCAAGGCCGTCCCCATCATCGCGCTGACGGCCAACGCCTTTGCGGAGGACATCACCCGCACCACCCAGGCGGGCATGAACGCCCACCTGGCCAAGCCCATCAATATTGAACAGCTCTGCGGCACTTTGACAAAGCTGATGTCTGAGTGCGGCCGCGTCAAAAAGACCCCCCCATTGAAAGGAGAGTAAATATTATGGTCCCAAAACGGGAGCAGCGGTATACTATTTTGGTGGCCGATGACTCAGAAATGAACCGGGAAATCCTGCGCTCTATGCTGGAGGAGTCCTATAACATCGTGGAGGCGGAGGACGGCCTTCAGGCCGTCGCCATCCTCCAGCAGAAGGAGCAGGAGATTTCCCTGGTCCTTTTGGATCTTGTTATGCCCAATATGGACGGCTTCGATGTACTGTCCGCCATGAACAAATATAATTGGATTGATAGCGTGCCGGTTATCATGATCTCCGCAGAGAGCACCCACAACTTTATAGAGCACGCGTATAATATGGGTGTGACCGACTACATCAGCCGGCCCTTCGACATGATGGTGGTGCGCCGGCGTGTTATCAACACGATTATGCTCTACGCCAAGCAGCGCCGTCTGGCCGGAATGGTGAACGAGCAGATTTATCAAAAAGAGAAGGTCAACAACCTGATGATCTCCATCCTCAGCCACATCGTGGAGTTCCGCAACGAGGAGAGCGGCCTCCACGTCCTCCACATCCAGACCATGACGGAAATCCTTTTGAAGAGCCTGATGCGGAAGACGGACAAATATAAGCTGGACCGGGAGACAATCAACCTGATCAGCAACGCCTCCACCCTCCACGACGTGGGCAAAATCGGCATTCCCAGCGAGATACTGAATAAGCCGGGCAAATTTACCGACGAGGAGTTCGCCATCATGAAGGGCCACTCCCAGATGGGCGCGGACATGATGAAGGGCGTCCCCTTCCAGGACGAGCCGCTGGTGAAGTACGCCTATGAGATCTGCCGCTGGCACCACGAGCGCTACAACGGAAGGGGCTACCCCGACGGCCTGGTGGGCGAGGAGATACCCATCTCGGCCCAGGTGGTGTCTCTGGCCGACGTGTACGACGCCTTGACCAGCGAGCGGGTCTATAAGCCGGCCCACTCCCACGAGAAGGCGCTGGCGATGATCCTCAACAACGAGTGCGGTGTGTTCCAGCCCCTGCTGCTGGAGTGCCTGGTGGAGAGCAGCGACATCATCCAGCGGGAAATGGCGGTGGATACCGTCGTGCGCAGCGGCCAGCGGGTCAGCGAGAATACCGTGGCGGAAATGATGCAGTATGAGGAGCTGTCCACCACCGACCGCACCCTGCGCATTCTGGAGCAGGAGCGCACCATCCACCGCTTCTTTACATCGGTATCCCAGGATCTCCTGTTTGAATACACACAGACGCCTCCGATGCTCACCCTCTCCCCGGTGGGGACCCAGCGCCTGGGCTTGGAGGAGGCCACCGTGGACCCCTACCACAACAAACAGGTGCAGGCAATCATCAGCTCCGACCAGCTGGCGGAGCTGGCGCACCTGCTGCAAAACACCACCCCCGAGGAGCCCGTTGTGGAGTACGACTGTACCATTCAGCTCAATGGCCAGCTCCATCCGGTGCATATCATCAGCCGGGCCATGTGGTCCTCAGAGGAGCCGCCGCAGTACACCGGAGCGGTTGGAAAAGTGATCGAGCGTTAGGAAGAGGAGGAAAAACATTGACAATTCAAGAGTGCTACGCCGCCTTGGGCGGGGATTATGAAGAGGTTTTGAACCGGCTCTACAGTGAAGCCCTGGTGCGCAAATTTATCGGCAAATTTTCGTCCGACCCGTCGTTTCAGCTGTTGAGCGATTCCCTGAAAGCCGGCAGCTATGAGGAAGCCTTCCGGGCCGCCCATACCCTAAAGGGAGTCAGCCAGAACCTCAGCTTTACCAAATTGTATCAGTCCAGCCACGAGATTACCGAAGCGCTGCGGACCGCGAATTACGATCTGGCGGTCCAGCTGCTGCCCCATGTGGAGACAGACTACGCACTCACCTGCTCCGCGATCCAGATGTTCCTGGGCGGATAAATTGAATCATTGCTTCTTAGGCCGCTTTCTCTTGAGAAAGCGGCCTTTTTCATGCCTAGTTTTTGTAAAACACTCCCATGTCTACCAAATGTCTACCAAAAAATGGTGTCAAAGCCTTGGGGCACAAGGGATTGGAAAAACCTCCCTGGAGGG
>JAAWNI010000136.1 GCA_022798855.1 Lawsonibacter sp.
AATCTCAAACGACCGTCTGGACGGGCCTTTAGCCGCCTTGCGGCGTTAAAAAATCTTGAAATCCACAAAGGATTCCTGTGATTTTTTGCCTTGCAGGGCAGCAAAATTCCTCGTCCATCCGGCATTTTCGATTATGAATACAGGTTCTTAGGGCGAATGACTGCCAAAATGGGTGAGTGCGCCGACTATATATGAAAATCCGTACATCCGGCCGAAAATTCGTATGCACAATCCCACTAATTTCCGATATCCTTAGAGTATGAAAAGGAGGAGATTTTTGTGGAACACTGTCAAAACTTTGCCGCAAACCTGAACGCCATCCGCAGACTGCGCAATTTAAGTTTATCCGAGTTCTCACGTGAGCTTGGCATTCCCAAATCCACGCTTCAGTCCATATTGGCAGACGGCAACACTTCGCTCCATACCGCGCTGTATATTGCGGACAGCCTGAACGTACCGCTCAGCTCACTAACCGGCGAAATGATCCCCAACAGATCACTGGATTCCATTTTATCCTTGCTCAATTGTCTGGAATGGTTCAACAATCTCTCCGACAAAAAGAGGAAGATCGTCACGTTCCATGTCCGTGCGATTATGGAGGAGCTTCAAGAATGATGTTGGACAATCTTCCGGTCGAGATATACGACGCGCTTTATCAGCTTGGGCTCACCGCGAATTACACAGGATTCTTCCATATCGCCTATGCCGTCCACTTGGCGGTACAGTCGCCCCAGCGGCTCCGTCTGGTCACAAAATGGCTTTATCCCGATGTGGCCGCCTACTACAACACCACGCCCGCCGCTGTGGAGCGGAATATCCGCCTCTCTGTGGCCCGCGTTTGGAGTGAAACGCCGGACTTGCTTATGAAATTGTCCCATACACCGCTGTCAGAGAAGCCCTCAAACGCCAAATTCCTGGCGCTGCTTGTTTCCCAGCTCAGCCACGCCCCATCCCGGGAAGGGACGGCTGCTGTGGCGGGGCGGAGCTGTCTGAGTGGCTGACCTCGGGAAAATGAAACCACTGGTTTAATGACAATCAGCTCCAAAGCCTGTATGATAGAGCCACAGCGGCAGAGCAAAAGAATGAGCGGCAGATTCCGGCCTGCCGCTCATGGTACAAATATTGAGTTGAGGTGGGTTGGCCGCCACCAGGATCTCGTTCATGGGCACCTCCAGCAAGGCGCTCAGGGCGTAGAGGTTGTCCACAGTGGGCAGGCTCTGGCCCCGCTGCCACTTGTAAATGGCCTGTGGCTCCTCAAAGCCGAAGAACCGCTGAAGGTCCCGGACGGAGAGCCCTCGGCTTTGCCGCAGCCGGCGGATGTTGGCTCCGGTGGCGGGCAGGTCGATGACGGGGAACTGGCTGGGAAGCATGACAACCACCTCCTTGCTACCGCTTCTCAAGCGTGTCGACTATAACAGAATTGTATGGAAATGGCAAGCCGTTTTGTGGATTTGTAATGAAACCGTTATATTGGGGCTTGTTTGAAAAATGTCAATACACCCAAGCGGTGGTCTTTTTTCCGCCATACTGCCCCAATTTTTCTTGAAATACATCCAGTATTCCTGCGAAAAATTGTGTTTGTCTGGCGAAAAAATCCCTCGCCGTTGTGCATATTTCCATTTTTCAAACAGTGCCTAAAGAAAGGAGGGCTTCCAATGGCACGGATGGTGCCCTTGAACAAGCGTGGAAAAAAGGAGCGGAGGGAATACTATGCCAAACAGCGCGGTTCCTGGTACGGGCTCAGCCCCGTCACGCGTACTGTGCCCAGTGGGAAGGTCTATGACAGAAATCGAGTTAAACGAGCGGATCGCGGCACTCTTGAAGGATTCTGAGAGACAGCCAGGCTGCCGGCGCCGGACCGGCCGGCAGTACCGCCGCAGGAAAGGGCGGGAAAAGTCAGACCGCCGGTTGGCCATCACCCGGCTTTCCGGTTATGCGCCCCACCGGGGATATGTGGACTGGGGCTTTGAGGGAAAGACCCTCCTGCACACGGGCAAGTACATCAAATATCCGAAAAACAGCAAGTGCCAGCGCTGGCTCAAGCAGGTGAGCGGCAAAAAGGTGCGGGCGTACCCACACCTCCCGCCAAAAGGAAACGGCTACCGCAAGGTCTTTGACTACTGGTGGTCGCTGTATTGAGTGAAGCTGCCATGGCGCTGAAATATGGGGGCGGCTTCGGCCCAGCGCCGCCAGCCTTGAGTTTCCCCATCCAAAACTAACAAAAATAGGCAAAGGGCCAAACGGGTATATCTCCGTCTTTCCAGGCAAAGATATGTGTGGATGTTCCATCCGACTTAGAGCGAAAGACAAAAACAAATAAAAAGGAGAGACGAGTTATGTCTAACAGCAATAGTAATAAGATTATGGTTCCTAACGCCCGTGAGGCTATGAACAAGTTTAAGATGGAAGCCGCCAACGAGGTGGGTGTCAACCTGAAGCAGGGCTACAACGGCGACCTGACCAGCAAGCAGGCCGGCTCCGTGGGCGGCCAGATGGTCAAGAAGATGATCGAGTCCTACGAGAACGGCATGAAGTAATTTGGCCCATTCTGGGACAAATAATCTTCGCCTGACCCTGTAGGCGGACAGCGGGGCCGGACGCGCGTTCCACTGGGGGGCGCTGTCAGAGGAGGCTGGGGATTCCGGCTTCTGGGACAGTTTTCCCTGGGGCGGCGTCCGGCCCGCCATTTTTCAAGTGTGACGGCAGCCACAAAAAGACAGGCCTCCCGGCTGGGGGGCCTGTCCTTCTCATTTCTTGGCGAAATCAAGTGGTTTTCTCAAACGGACCGAGGGGGGCGGCGGCTCACAATGCCGCTTCCAGGGCCACCCAGCCGTTCTTTTCCCGCCGTTTGGCCAGGGTGAGCCCCGCCTTTTTCAGGGCCGACTCCACCTCATGGGCCCGGGTGTCGATGATGCCGGAGCAGAGGAACACACCATCCTCCTCCAGCAGGCCGGGCACCTGGGGGGCCAGGGGGATGATCACGTCGGCGACGATGTTGGCCAGCACCAGATGATACCGCCTTTGGGCCAGCTCAGCCGCCAGGGAGGGGTCGGAGAGCACGTTGCCCGCCCGGACGGTGTACCGGTCCCGGCCGATGCCGTTGAGGGCGGCGTTCTCATAGGCCACGTCCACCGCCTTGGGGTCGATGTCCACCGCCACGGCGGACCCGGCCCCCAGGCACAGGGCGGCGATGGACAAAATCCCGCTGCCGCAGCCCAGATCCAGCACATCCCGGCCGGGGAGGGCATGCTCCTCCACCCCCTCCAGGCACAGCTGGGTGGAGGCGTGGGAGCCGGTGCCGAAGGTGAGCCCGGGGTTGAGGTAGAAGGGGGTCCGGCCCGCCGGGACAGGCTCCTCCCGCATCCACTCCGGGACCACATAGAGACGCCGGCCGATCTCCAGGGGCCTGTAGTACTTCTGCCAGCTGTAGGCCCAGTCGTTGTCGGCCAGGGGGGTGGCGGTGTACTCCCAGTCCAGCCCTCTGGTGTACCGCGCCAGCTGTTCCCGGCCCTCTGCGTCGTCGGTGACGTAGAACTTCACCCGTGTAACGCCCTTCATCCGGTCCAGCAGCTCCTGGTCCACATAGTCCCAATACTGCTTGTTCTGCTCCAGGAAATTCAGAAAATCCTGCTCGTCCTCAATGACCAGGCTGTCCATTCCGGCGGCGGCCAGCTTGGCGCACACCTGATCCAGCTTATCCGGGGTGGTGTCAACTGCCACCTCCAGCCATTTGATTTCGTCCATGGTTACACATCCAATCTGTTTGGAAATATGGGGGGTGCGCTGAAAAGGCACATAGCACGCGCCAGCGGGCGGCTGATAGCCGCCCCTACATTTTCGGCCAGTCCTGAAACCAGGCGTCCCGGGGCAGGTCGTTCCAGCAGAACAGCAGCCGCTCCGCATACAGCTCCAGCACGATAAAACCCTCTGGGCCGTCCCTAGCGTCCGAATCTTCGCAATAGACGCCGCCGTCCCCATCCAGGTGGAACACGCCCGACTCCCGGCCCCAGCTGAAATCCAGCACTTCCACCTCAAAGGCGCCGCTCAAAAACATCTCTCTGGTCAGCGGCTCCTCCGGGAGGTAATGCCTCGTCCCGTCAGGGTAGTGCACCTCCACATCCCGGTTGAAAGCCCCCTCCAGAAACCGCCAGTTTTTCAGAACAATGGCCGCCGGGCCGGTGTTCCGGTGCCGTCCTGTGGGGTTGAGGGGGTTGTCCTTCGTCACGTCGAAGCCGTCGGACGAGAAGTGGAGCATCAAGTCTTCCCCCACCTGGTCCACCCTGGAAATCCAGTGGTCGTGGAGGGAGATGGACCCCTCGTCCTCCGACACAAACTTCCAGCCGCCGGCCATGGCGCTACCGCTCCGTTCCAATGTAGAACAGGGCCACGGTGCCCGGGCCGGAGTGGGCGCCGATGACGGGGCCTACATAGTTGATATAGACCTCGTCCACGCCGAAGCGCTTCTTCACCATCTCCGCCACCGCCTGGGCGTCCTCCAGGCAGTCGCCGTGGCTGATGAAGACGGTAAGGCTGCCCGGGTCTATGGCAGTCTCCTCCATCCGGTCCACCAGGGCTTTCAGGGAGGCCTGGCGGCCCCGGACCTTGCCGATGTTGATCAGATGCCCCTCGCTGTCCACATGGAGGACGGGCTTGATGTGGAGCATGGAGCCCACCAGGGCGGTGGCGGCTGAGACGCGCCCCCCCCGTTTCAGAAAATACAGGTCATCCACCGTGAACTGGTGGCACAGGTTCAGCTTGTGCTCCTCCACCCAGTCCTGGACCTCCTTGATGGAGCGGCCCCGCTCCCGCAGCTGGGCGGCGTACCACACCAGCAGGCCCTGGCCCAGGGAGGCGCACAGGGTATCCACCGTGTACAGCTTTCGCTCGGGGTATTTGGCCCTCAGCTCCTCCACGGCTATGACGGAGGACTGATAGGTAGCGGACAGGCCGGAGGAGAAGGCCAGAACCAGGACGTCCCGGCCCGCCTGGAGCAGGGGTTCCAGGGCCTCGGTGTACTGGGCGGTGTTGACGGCGTTGGTGGTGGCCGCGTCCCCCTTGCGCAGGCGCTCATAAAAAGCGTGGGGGTCCATATCCCGGTTGTCGGGGTAGTCGTGGTAGGCCTGGCCGTCCAGCACAAAGCCCAGAGGGACCACCTGAACGTCAAGCTTCCGGACCATTTCCTCCCCCAGGTCGGCGGAGGAGTCGGTGAGAATAACAAAATCTGACATAGTAAGAAACAACTCCTTCGTGATGGTGTAATCTATTTCTTTTTTCCATCCTGGGGCTGGAGGATGGACAGAATGCGCTGGCAGGCCAGCTGATTGGCGTAGCTGCGCACGGCGAAGTCCAGGGCCATCTTGGCCAGGTCGGACTCCCCGGCTTCCGGGTCGATGGACTGGGCGGTGTCGGACAAAGCCCGGTCCAGGGCGTCCCGGAAGTAGGCGTATTGCTCAGGCGTGCTCTTCTCCAGGGCACGGCCCGCCCCCATCAGGGCGCCGATGTCCCGGACGGACAGCACCTGCTTCAGGGCCACCACGGCGGTGAGGTAGCCCAGATGGATGGGGCCGTACCGCTTGCCCTCGGCCCGGGGGACCAGGCCGTCCTTGATGTAGTTGTTCACCATGGCGGGGGTGAGGGAGTTGCTGTCGTCAAAGCGGATCAGCTGGCGGGGCATGTAGGAGATCAGCTGGTCCATATACAGGGCGATGTCGGGCAGCTCCTCCCACTGGACAGGGCGCTCCCGCTCCATCCGGTCCTTTAAATCCTGAAGCTCATCCATCGGCGAAACCCTCTTTCTCAAATGTGGTATCTGTTATTATATCACAATGTTTCCGGTGTTGTAAACAAAAATGCCGTGAATATCAGGGCCCGCCCCATAAATTTGGAGCGCCCCTGGAAATACCTGCTGTCAAAAAAGAGCGGGCGCAAGAGCAATGTCATTAAGTTAAGGCTCCCAAGCACCCCAAGAAAAAGCCCACCACCTTCTTACTGAAAAAAGGTGGTGGGTATTTTTTCGGGTTTTACATGCTGTCTGAATGGCAAAAATCGTCTGAATTTACTGCCCCATAGCGCGATAGAGGAAGGTGACAATCTGTCCACGGGTACA
>JAAWNI010000137.1 GCA_022798855.1 Lawsonibacter sp.
GTAATACCCGCCCGTCCGGAAGGGCTGTGCCGCGTCACCTTGCGGGCGGATGATATCCGCCCCTACTGAGTGTTACGCATTTTGACGATTGCTATAGACACTTCCCGGGCGCGGCCTGCCCAGGAAAAATTTCTGAAAAATTTAGAATCGAGGGCTGATTTATTTACAATTTTAGATTACAATGGAAGGGCATCCACGAAATCGGGAGGGGAACCCTATGAGGATCAGGCGGCACCTTTTTTTTTACAACACCGTCTCCGTGCTGGTGGCGCTGGTGGCCATGCTGGCGGTGAACAGCGCGGCCACCCACGCCATCGCCCGGTACTACCAGCGCCAGGCGGAGGAGATGTTCCAGGCCATGCGCGTTAACGTCGTCACCCAGGAGGGAATGGTCTGGCTGGACCGGGGGATGGGTGAGCTGGAGCTGGTGGGCGCCATCCCGGCCCGCCCGGCGTCTCTGGGCCGGACCCGGCCCCGGATGGAGGCCATGTCCCTCTCCCTGTTCCTCAGCGGCGGGGCGGCCATTGTGGTGGTCCTGCTGCTGAACACCCTTTTCACCCGCTGCCAGCTGAAAAAGCTGCTCCAGCCGGTCAACGCCCTCACCCAGGCCGCCGGGCGGGTGGAGGAGGGGGACTTTACCCAGGCCATCGACTACCGGGGGCGGGACGAGTTCGCCCCGGTGTGCGCCGCATTCAACCGGATGCAGGAGCATTTGCTGGAGGAGCAGGAGAAAAACGCCGCCTATGAGCGGGCCCGCACCGACCTGGTGGCCGGCATCTCCCACGACCTGCGCACACCCCTCACCAGCGTGAAGGGGTACATCAAGGGCCTGCGGGACGGGGTGGCCCAGACCCCGGAGCGCCAGCGGCAGTATCTGGACATCGCATACCGCAAGGCCTGCGACATGGACGTGCTCCTCCAGCGGCTGTTTTACTTCTCCCGCATGGAGACGGGGAACCTGCCCCTTTTCCCCGAGCCCGCCGATCTGGGGCAGTTCGCTTCCCGCTTCGCGGCGGAAGCCGGGCCGGAGCTGGAGCAGGCGGGGGGCGGGATCGAGCTGTCCGTCTCCCCGGGGCCCCACCCGGCCCTGATCGACCCGGAGCAGATGTATCGGGTTTTGAACAATTTGAAGGACAACGCCCAGCGCTACGCCGGGGCCGGGGCGCTGTCCATCTCCCTGGCCGTGGAGGGCCGGGAGGGCTGGACCTGTATCCGGTTCGCCGACAACGGCCGGGGCGTGCCGGAGGAGTCCCTGCCCCACCTCTTCGAGCAGTTCTGGCGGGAGGACCAGGCCCGGAGCGCCCAAAACGGGGAGGGGAGCGGCCTGGGGCTGTACATCGTCAAGCACATTGTGGAGGCCCACGGCGGGACCATTCAGGCGGAAAATGATGGGGGATTGGCGTTTACCATCGCGATCCCCAGAAAGGAGGGGGGCTATGGCCAGGCTGCTGATTGCTGAGGACGACCCGGAGATCGCCATGCTGGAGCGGGACTACCTGGAGATGGAGGGCTATGAGGTGGCCGTGGTGGACAACGGCCAGCGGGCGGCCACTGAAGCGCTGAAAGGAGAATATGACCTGATCCTGCTGGACCTGATGCTCCCGGGGTGCGGCGGCTATGACGTCTGCCGCCTGATTCGGGACCGGATCGACGTGCCAATCCTGATGGTCACCGCCCGCACCGAGTCGGTGGACAAAATCCGGGGGCTGGGCCTGGGGGCGGACGACTATATCCCCAAGCCCTTCGACCCGGCGGAGCTGGTGGCCCGGGTGAAGGCCCACCTCAGCCGGTACGCCCGGCTCACCGGCGGGGGCCGGGGGGAGCCGGAGGCCATCGACCTGGGCCGCGTGCAGATTTTGCCACAGAGCTGGAAGGTGCTGAAAGACGGCCAGGAGGTCAAAATGCCCAACCGGGAATTTTCCCTGCTGAAATTCCTGGCGGAGCACCCTAATGTGGTGTTCTCCAAGGAGAAGCTCTTCGAGACGATCTGGGGCTGCGACTATATGGGGGACAGCGCCACTGTCACCGTCCATATCGGCCGGGTCCGGGACAAGGTGGAGGATGACCCCGCCCACCCCAAGCTCATTGAGACGGTCTGGGGGGCGGGCTACCGGCTCAGCCGCCCATAAAACCGGGGGAACGCCCTGCTTTGTGTGTAGGGGCCGACGACCCGGCGGCCCGCCTTGCCGGTATTGCATACCTCTCTGGAGGCGGGACGGAACCCGCCCCTACATCCACGAGACGGCGCGCCGGGTCGTCGCGCCCTACATTCCTGATAAATCGCCGCTCCGCCCGTTGGGGTGGGGCGGCGTTGTTTTTTGTTTGCAGGTTGTTTAGCTTTTGTTTCGATTTGCTCCTCCGGCTGTTCAAATTTTCCTGTTAGGATGGGTCCAGCCTAAAACGGAAAGGACGATTCCAGCTATGAAGCTTCTTGAAAGGAACAAAACCGCCCCGGAACAAAAGCGGTCCGGGGGGACGGCGAAAAAGCTGCTGCGCAAGCGGGTGGTGCTCCCGGCGCTGGCCTGCGCGGTGGCGGGGGCGTTTGCCCTGCAGCTGGCCGGGGGCGGCCAGCCCGCTTCCGCCGCCGGCCTGACCTACACCACCGCCCCGGTGGAGCGGCGGGACATCACCGCCCAAATCACCGGCAGCGGCGTGTTGGAGGCGGCTGACTCCTACTCGGTGACCTCGCTGGCGGAGGGGAGCATCCTCACCGCCGACTTTGAGGAGGGGGACCAGGTGGAGGAGGGGACGGTGCTGTACACCATCGACGCTTCCGACCTGTCCAGCACCCTGGAGCAGGCCCAGATCGCCCTGGAGCAGGCCCAGCGCAGCTACGACAGCCGGGTCAAGGACCTGGAGAAGCTGTCGGCCACTGCCCCCGAAGCGGGGCGGGTCCTCTCCCTGGAGGTGGAGGTGGGGGACGAGGTGTCCGCCGGGCAGACGATAGCCACCCTGCGGGACTCCGACACCATGACCCTGAAGGTCCCCTTCCTCTCCGACGAAGCGGCGGGCTTTTCAGTGGGCCAGAGGGCCCTGGCCACCCTGGAGAGCACCTTTGAGACGCTGGAGGGGGTTGTCTCCAAGATCGACCAGGCGGACACCGTGCTGGAGGGCGGGGTCATCGTCCGCTACGTGACGGTGGAGGTGGCCAACCCCGGGGCCCTGTCCCCCAGCCAGACCGGCTCCGCCGCCATCGACGGCTGCGCCAGCGCCGGGAGCGCCGCCTTCGCCTACGCCGCGGAGCGGAGCGTCACGGCGGAGGTATCCGGCCAGGTGTCCGCCATCCGGGTCCAGGAGGGGGATCGGGTGGACAAGGGGGGCGTTATCCTCACCCTGGCCAGCGACAACCTGGAGGACAGCCTGCAAAGCGCCGCCGACTCCCTGCGCAACGCCCAGCTGTCTCTGGAGAGCCGGTATGACCAGCTGGAGAACTACACGATCACCTCCCCCATTCAGGGCACCGTCATCGACAAGAACTACAAGGCGGGCGAAACCAGCGAAGCGGGCAAGGTGCTGTGCTCCATCTATGACCTGAGCTACCTTACCATGACCCTCAGCGTAGACGAGCTGGACATCTCTGACATTGCCGTGGGCCAGAAGGTGGAAATTACCGCCGACGCGGTGGAGGGCAGGGCCTACACCGGCGTGGTCACCAAGGTGAGCGTGGCGGGGGCCTCCTCCGGGGGGACGACGACCTACCCGGTCACCGTCCGCGTCGACGAGACGGAGGGCCTGCTCCCCGGCATGAACGTGGACGCTTCCATCACCCTCCAGAGCGCCAGCGGCGTGCTGGCCATCCCCTCCGGGGCGCTGAACCGGGGGAACACCGTTTTGGTCACTTCCGATTCCCCCAGCGCCGCCAGCGGCACGCCCATAGAGGGCGGGGAGTACTGCTCCGTCCCCGTGGAGATCGGGGCCAGCGACAGCAGCTACATCGAGATCACCTCCGGACTCCAGGAGGGGGACACGGTGGCCTATATCCCCACCACCGGCTCGGGCGGCTTTGCCATGATGATGCCCGGCGGCATGGGCGGGGCGGCCTTCGAGGGCGGAGCCATGCCCGGCGGCGGGATGGCCAACATCACAGTGTCCGGCGGAGGCCCCGGCGGCGGACGGGGAGGCTTCTGATATGGCGGCGCTGATCACCTTTCAGGACGTGTGCAAGTATTACCCCATGGGGGGCGGCACCGTGGTGGCCGCCGACCACATCTCCTTTGAAATCGCGCCCGGGGAGTTTACCGCCATTGTGGGCTCCTCCGGCTCGGGCAAGTCCACCTGCATGAACATCATCGGCTGCCTGGACGTGCCCTCGGAGGGGGCCTACCTCCTCAGCGGCCAGGACGTGGGCCGGATGAACAAAAACCAGCTGGCGGAGGTTCGGAACGAGCTTCTGGGCTTCATCTTTCAGCAGTACAACCTGCTGCCCAAGCTGAACCTTCTGGAAAACGTGGAGGTCCCCCTGATGTACGCCGGCGTCCCCAAGGGGGAGCGGCGGGAGCGGGCCCACGCCGCCCTGGAGCGGGTGGGCCTGGGGGACAAGTGGCGGCACAGGCCCATGGAGCTGTCCGGGGGCCAGCAGCAGCGGGTTTCCATCGCCCGGGCCCTGGTGGGCAGGCCCTCGGTCATCCTGGCCGACGAGCCCACCGGCGCCCTGGACTCCCGCACCGGCCGGGAGGTGCTGGCTATGCTCCAGGACCTCCACTGCCAGGGCCACACGGTGGTCCTCATCACCCACGACAACTCCATCGCCGTCCAGGCCCAGCGGATCATCCGGCTGGAGGACGGCCGGGTGGTGTACGACGGCCCCGCCAGCGCCCCGGAAGCGGTAGTTACACCCCGGGCTCCGGGGGTGAGAGGGGGCGGAGGCGCGTGAGGATTACAGAATCCCTCTCCCTGGCCCTGAAAAACATTGTCTCCAGCAAGGTCCGCACCCTGCTCACCATGCTGGGCATCATCATCGGCGTGGCGGCAGTGATTGTCATTGTGGGCCTGGGCAGCGGCCTGGAGCACTACATCGCCGACAGCTTCTCCAGCATGGGCACCAACACCCTCACCGTCACCGTCCAGTCCCGGGGGGCCACCCGGACCATGGAGGTGGAGGACATGTATGGGATCGTGGCCGAACACCCCCAGGAGCTGGAGCTGTGCTCCCCCACCGTGTCTATGATGGGCGGGGTGAAAATCGGGTCCAAAAGCACCTCCACCTCTGCCTCCGGGGTGAGCGAGGACTACAACAGCATTTACGGCTATACCGTGGCCCAGGGCCGGGGGCTGCAATACAGCGATATCGCCACCCGGGCCAAGGTGTGCGTGGTGGGGGCCTATGTGAATCAGGCCTATTTCGGCGGGAACGCCCTGGGCCAGACCCTGCGGGTGGGGGGCCAGTCCCTGGCCATCGTGGGGGTTATGGACCAGCGGGAGGACTCCATGAGCGAGGGCGGCAGCGACGACTGCCTCTACCTGCCCTACACCACCGCCGCCCGCCTGGGGGGCAGCCGGGTGTCCAGCTATGTGGTCACCATGGTGGACGAGAACCGCATGGCCCAGAGCAAGGCCGCCCTGGAGCGGGCGCTGACCGGATTTTTCGGCAGCGACGACTACTATAATATCATCACCATGTCTGAGCTGGTGGACGCCATGACCGGGACCATCAACATTCTGGTGGGTGTGCTGGCGGGCATCGCCGCCATCTCCCTGGTGGTGGGGGGCATCGGGATCATGAATATCATGCTGGTGTCCGTCACCGAGCGCACCCGGGAGATCGGCGTGCGCAAGTCCCTG
Organism: Lawsonibacter sp.; assembly: GCA_022798855.1. Classification (GTDB taxonomy): domain Bacteria; phylum Bacillota; class Clostridia; order Oscillospirales; family Oscillospiraceae; genus Lawsonibacter. Next base: position 5,782 of record JAAWNI010000137.1, read on the forward strand.
GGGGCCAAGGAGCGGACCATTATGGAGCAGTTCGTCATCGAAGCGGCGGCCACCAGCGCCCTGGGGGGCGTTATCGGCATCGGCCTGGGCTGCCTCCTGTCGGCGGCGGCCACCGTGGCGGCGGCCCGCTTTCTGGGGGAGGCCCTCACCGTGGCCCCCACCCCCTTCGCCGTCCTGATGGCCTTCGGCATCTCGGCGGGCATCGGGGTGCTCTTCGGCTACCTCCCCGCCAAAAAGGCGGCGCGGCTCAACCCCATCGACGC
>JAAWNI010000138.1 GCA_022798855.1 Lawsonibacter sp.
GAACGAGAGATTTTGCCGCCCAGCAAGGCAAAAAATCGCAGGAATCCTTTGTGGATTTCAAGATTTTTTAACGCCGCAGGGCGGCAAAAGAACCGTTCAAACGGTCGTTTGAGATTGTGAATACAGGTTCTTAATTTTTCTTTCCCGCCCCCACCAGGATGTAGACGACGCAGGCCGCCGCCAGCAGATAGGGGTAGTACAGGCAGGGCATGATCTGGAAGGCGGACACCGCCCCGCCGGAAGCGGAAATGGCCACCAGCATCTGGGCGCCGTAGGGGATGACCCCCTGGAATACGCAGGAGAAGGTGTCCAGCAGGGAGGCCGACTCCTTGGGGCTGATGTTGTACTCCTCGCTGATCTCCTTGGCGATGGGCCCGGCCATCACAATGGCCACCGTGTTGTTGGCGGTGGCGATGTCCATGGCCCCCACCAGCAGGCCTACCCCCAGGCGGCCCCCGACCCGGCCCTTGAACACCCGGCGGATAAAGGCCAGCAGCGCCTCGAAGCCGCCGTGCTCCCGGATCAGCGCGCACATAGCCGATACCAGCACAGTGACCATGATCGTCTCAAACATGCCGGAAGCCCCGGAGCCCATGCTCCCCAGCAGCGCCATGAAGTCCACCGTCCCGGTGGGCAGCACGATGGCCGCTCCCGCCAGAATGCCCACCAGAAGCACGACAAACACGTTCAGCCCGGCGATTCCGCCGATCAGCACCAATACATAGGGGATAAGCAGAAGGAGGTTATACTCCGGGATATCAATTTGCCCCACCCCGGCGCTGATGGACTGGACCAGGATCACGGCCAGCGTCACAACGGCGGCGGGCAGGGCGATCTTGAAGTTGGCCCGGAATTTGTCCCGCATCTCACAGCCCTGGGTGTTGCAGGCGGCAATGGTGGTGTCGGAGATGAAGGACAGGTTGTCGCCGAACATGGCCCCGCCCATGACGGAGCCCACGCACAGCGCCAGGGAAAACCCGGACACGTTGGACACCGCCGCGGCGATGGGGGTGATCAGGGTGATGGTGCCCACCGAGGTGCCCATAGCCGTGGACACAAAGCAGGCCGCCACAAACAGCACCGCCACAGAGGCCCAGGCCGGCGTGACCGACAGCAGGAAGTAGGCCACCGCTTCGGCGCTGCTCCGGCCGGTGACCCCGACAAACACGCCGGCCACCAGGAAAATAAGGATCATCGTCATGATGTTCTTGTCCCCCACACCCTGGGCCATAACCGCCAGCTTGTCGTCAAATTTCAGCTCCCGGTTTTGCAGGCAGGCCACCAGCAGGGCCACCATGAACACCACCACAATGGGGATGTTGTAGAAGGCCATAGCCACCCCCAGGACGTACTCGAAGACCAGGCCCATGCCCAAGTACAGCACCAGAAACACCAGAATGGGCAGCAGCGCCGCCCCGTTTTGTTTTCTCTGTCTATAATCCATAGATGTTTCCTCTCTTTCTCCCAAGTTCCCTCCATTCTAATGGAAATCCTCCGCCCTGTCAAGGCGGAGGAGCGGTTGGGGCGCACTTATCTCATAAATTTAAAACGCCCTTCGTCATGTGTGGCAAGGGCTCTGCCCTTGCCTGATTCTACCCCTGCCCTACATGTCGTACCCGCTGAGACGGGCGTGGCGGGGGGCCGTTTATCTGTAGGGCGCGACGACCCCGGCGCGCCGCTCTCTGGCACCAGAAAGATTCTATTTCAAAGAAAGTTTTCGATGAACCAGAATCCCCCAGTCAGCGGCTTCGCCGCTGCCAGCCCCCTTTAACAAGGGGGCCTTTGGAGCGGGACCGGGGCCTTCAAGCACCCAAGCCCCCCTTGCTAAAGGGGGGGTGCCCCGCAGGGGCGGGGGGATTCCATACTCCAAAACAGCTCTGCGTGGGGGAATCCCCCAGTCAGCGGCTTAACCGAAGCCCGCCCCCGCGCAAAAATCCGCGGAGGGAACATTCCCGGGCGGTTTCATACACATTTCCGTCCTCTTCCCCCTTGCGCTGGCAGAAGAAAAGGGGTATAATACCCCCGTTACAGGGGGCGGAAAAGGCAAACCCACCGCGGCTGCGAATCCCGTCCCCGGAGGCAGACAATATGGTAAAAGCAATTGTAGGCGCCAACTGGGGCGACGAGGGCAAGGGCAAGCTCACCGACATGCTGGCCAGCCAGTCCGATATAGTCGTCCGCTTCCAGGGGGGCGCCAACGCCGGCCACACCATCATCAACGATTACGGCCGGTTCGCCCTGCACACCCTCCCCTCCGGCGTCTTCTACCCCCACATCACCAACGTCGTCGGCAACGGTGTGGCCCTGGACATCGCCAAGCTGGTCCAGGAGCTGGAGGAGGTGGAGGCCCAGGGGGTGCCCGCGCCCAAGCTCATCGTATCTGACCGGGCCCAGCTGCTCATGCCCTACCACATCCTCCAGGACGTCTATGAGGAGGAGCGCCTGGGCGGCAGGGCCTTCGGCTCCACCAAAAGCGGCATCGCCCCATTCTACTCCGACAAGTACGCGAAAACCGGAATCCAGCTCTGCGACCTCTTTGACGAGCCCCGGCTCCGGGAGCGGCTCACCGCCGCGGTGGAACTGAAAAACGTGCTCTTCGAGCACCTGTACCACAGGCCCCCCGTCAGCGCGGAGGAGATGATGGCCCAGCTTCTGGAACTCCGGGAGCGGGTCCGCCCCTACGTGGGGGATACGGCGGCCTTCCTCCACCAAGCCCTGGACGAGGGCAAAACCATCCTGCTGGAGGGCCAGCTGGGCTCCATGAAGGACCCGGACCTGGGCATCTTCCCCATGACCACCTCCTCCCACACCCTGGCCGGCTACGGCTGCGTAGGGGCCGGCGTGCCCCCCACCGCCATTCAGGATGTGATCTGCGTCACCAAGGCCTACTCCTCCTGCGTGGGCTCCAGCACCGAGCCCTTTGTCAGCGAGGTTGCCGGGCCGGAGGGGGACGAGCTGCGCCGCCGGGGCGGGGACCACGGGGAGTTCGGCGCCACCACCGGCCGGCCCCGCCGGGTAGGCTGGTTCGACGCCGTGGCCACCAGATACGGCTGCATGGTCCAGGGGGCCACCCAGGCGGCCCTGACCTGCCTGGACGTGCTGGGCTATCTGGACAAAGTTCCCGTGTGCACCGGCTATGAGATTGACGGCCAAGTTACCCGCTCCTTCCCCACCACCCCCGCCCTGCTCCGGGCCAAGCCCGTCTTTGAGCTCCTCCCGGGCTGGAAATGCGACGTGCGGGGCTGCACCGATTACGACGCCCTCCCCGCCAACGCCAAGGCCTATGTGGACTTTTTAGAGGAGCGCATCGGCGCCCCCATCACCATGGTGTCCACCGGCCCCAAGCGGGAGGAGATGGCCTACCGCACCCCCAAGCTCTGACCCCATCCCGCCCTACACACGACCCCCGCGAAAGCGCCCAAGAACCTCGTTTGCCGCGTACATTCCGCCCACGGCGAATGAAAGACTATCCAAAGGAGAAAACCATGAAAAAACTGCTCTCATCCCTGCTGTCGCTGGCCCTGGCCCTGCCGCTGGCCGCCCTGCCCTCCTCCGCCCTGGAGCTGGAGGAAGCCAAGGAGCTGCTGTCCGACCTCTACGTGGAGGGCGTGTCCGAGGAGGTCCTGGCCCTGGACTCCCTGGACGCCATCCTGGAAGCCATCGGCGACCCCTATACCTTTTATATGACCCCCGAACAGTACCAGGCCTTCAACCAGTCGGTAAACGGCCAGACGGTGGTGGGCATCGGGGCCACGGCCGAGCTGGCCTACGACGGCGGCTACCGCATTCTGTCCGTCCTGCCCAGCTCCCCCGCCCTGGAGGCGGGGATCCAGCCCGGCGACGTCATCGTGGCGGTGGACGGCGTGGCCGCCTCCCCCGAGGTGGCCCCCCAGGCCATGATCGCTGGGGAGGAGGGCACCTCCCTCACCCTCACCGTCAGCCGGGAGGGCCGGACCCTGGAGTTCACCCTGGTCCGCCGGTCGGTGGACATCCCAATCGTCACCTACCAGCTGAAAGACGGCGCGGGCTACATCAACTGCATCAGCTTCGGCGACTCCACCGCCGAAACCGTCCAGGAAGCCATCCAGGCCATGGACAAGGACGCCGCCGTCTGGATCATGGACCTGCGCTCCAACCCAGGCGGCGGCAGCGGCGCCACCGCTGACACCGCCAGCCTTTTCCTGGGCCAGGGGGACATGCTCTACTTCCGGGACGGCGCGGGCGGCCACTACCGGGACCCCCTGCCCCGGTACGAGGACCTCACCAACAAGCCGGTGATCGTCCTCACCAGCGGGCACTCCGCCAGCGGCTCTGAGCTCTTCGCCGGCGACATCCGGGCCTACAGCGGCGGCATCGCCCTGGGCCAGCGGACCTTCGGCAAGGGCACCGCCCAGATCGTTCTGAACGGCGTCAACTGTTCCTATATGAAGGACGGCGAAGCCATGAAGATCACCGCCTACCGCTTCTTCGCCCCCGACGGGGCCACCAACCACATCGTGGGCGTGCTGCCCACCCTGCTCATCTCCCCGGAGAACACCGAGGCGGCCGCCCTGCTGCTGTCCTGCCCCGCCCCCTCCTCCCCGAAGAACCACCTGAAAATCGACCTGGCCGGCCAGGCCTTCTACGTCAGCCTGGACCAGGCGCTGGAAGAGGAGAACGCCCCCGCCTTCACCGAGCTGCTGGAGTCCCTGCCCCCCTCCGCCCAGGTGCGGTACAGCACCGGGAAGAGCTGGCAGAGCTGTGACCCGGTAGCTCCCGCCGCTCTGGCCAAGGAGCTGGGCCTGAAGGGCTTCGTTTCCCGCACCCTGCCCGACGCCGAAGGCAGCCAGTACGCCTGGGAGATCAACACCCTGGCCACCTACGGCCTGCTCAGCGGCTATGACGACGGCCTGTTCCACCCCGGCGACTCGGTCACCCGGGCCCAGTTCTGCGCCATGGCGGCGGCGGCCCTGAACCTGCCCGACGGCAAGCCGGGCCGGTTCCCCGACGTGAAGGAGGGCAGCTGGTACGCCGGCGCCGTCTCCGCCATGGCGGACATGGGCTTCATCTCCGGCTACGGCGACGGCCGCTTTGGCCCCGACGACACCATCAGCTATCAGGAGATGGTGGCTATTCTGTCCAAGGTGGCCGCCTGGGCCAGCATGGACGGCTATTACCTGAACCAGGACCCCCTGACCCTCCAGGACGCCCTGACTTACAGCGGCTACGCCGGCTGGGCCCAGATCCCCGCCCGGAACCTGGACCAGCTGAGCGCCCTGCTGGAGGACGCCTCCCCCGCCGCCCCTGGCAGCCGGGAGGTGTCCGCCGCCACCCTCTGCCGCCTGATGCAGAGCATCCACCTGATCTGGTAATCAACAGGCTCCCCCTTTATGGGGGAGCTGTCAGACAGAGTCTGACTGAGGGGGCGCCTCCCCCACAAGGGGGGAAGCAATTATAAATGAAAGGACCTGACAAAATTGACCAAAATCGACATTATCTCCGGATTTTTAGGGGCGGGCAAAACTACCCTCATCAAAAAGCTGCTGGACGAGTCCTTTAAAGGGGAGAAGATCGTCCTCATTGAGAATGAGTTCGGCGAGATCGGCATTGACGGCGGCTTCCTCAAGGACGCCGGGGTGGAGATCACCGAGATGAACTCCGGGTGCATCTGCTGCTCCCTGGTGGGCGACTTCGGCGCGGCGCTGAAACAGGTGCTGGCCGACTACGCCCCCGCCCGGATCATCATCGAGCCCTCCGGGGTGGGCAAGCTGTCCGACGTCATCGCCGCCGTGGAGCGGGTCCAGGCCGAGAGCCCCGACCTCCACCTCAACAGCTTCGTCACCGTGGTGGACGCCGCCAAGGCCAAGGTTTATATGAAGAACTTTGGCGAGTTCTTCAACGACCAGGTGGAGCACGCCTGCGCCATCATCCTGTCCCGCACCCAGAAGATCGACCAGCACAAGCTGGACGGGGCGGCCGCCCTGCTGCGGGAGAAAAACCCCAAGGCCGCCATCCTCACCACCCCCTGGGACCAGCTCACCGGGGCTCAGATTCTCTCCGCCA
>JAAWNI010000139.1 GCA_022798855.1 Lawsonibacter sp.
ATGGCGGCGTCCAGGAAGGGCTTGATGGAGTCGGAGCCCATATAGCCGCTGATGGTGATGCAGTCGGGGTCGAAGGACTTGAAGACCTGCCCCTCGATCTTTGCCCCGGTGAGCCAGCCCTCGGAGTAGGCGGCGGCGGTGGAGCCGATGTCGCCCCGCTTGATGTCGGCGATGACATACAGCCCCTTGCTCTTGGCGTATTGGATGGTGCGCTCCAGCATCTCCATCCCCCGCCAGCCCATGTTTTCATAGTAGGCCGTCTGGGGCTTGACCGAGGGGACCACGTCGCACAGCGCGTCAATCAGCCCCACGTTGAACTGCCAGATGGCCTCCACGGCCCCCTCCAGCCCTACGCCGTGCTTCTCATAGGCGGCCTTGCGGATGTGCTCCGGCACATACTCTATCCGGGCGTCCAGCCCGGCGACGGTGGGGTTCTTCATGGCTCTGATCTTGTCCTGTAAAACATCCATTGACATACTCTCTGATTTCCTCTCTGTATTTTAATCTTTTGTTGCGCGCTGTTTTTCCCTCCGCTCCACCAGCCACATACCGGCCAGCCATATGACCAGCGGCAGGAGCGCCCCGGCGCTGAAGAGCAGGGGCGCCGCCGCCAGCCCCGCGGCAAACATCAGGTCCAGCAGGGCCATGGAGCGCCAGTAGGCCCGGGAGCGTTTTTTCCGCTCCATGTGGGGGTTGAAGCCCAAAAGGGTGGCGAGCCCTATCCAGGCATAGACCGCGGCCAGCATGGCCAGGGCCGCCGGACGCCAGCCCATCAGGGCCAGCGCCCCAAAGCCTGCCAGGACCGCCGCCGCGCCGCTCCAGTAGATCACGTTGTCCCGCGTGGTTTTTTTCACTTCCCGCTCCTTTCTCCGGCGGGCGGCCACAGGCCGCCCCTACATGCCGTCCTGATAAACCACCCGGCCCTTGGCGATGGTGTATTTCACCCGGCCCTTCACCTTCCGGCCGGCAAAGGGGGTGTTGCGGGACTTGGAGGCGAACTGGCTGGGGTCCACGGTCCAGGGCTCGTCCGGGTCGAAGATGACGAAGTCCGCCGCCGCCCCCAGGGACATGCGCCCCCGGGAGATGCGCAGGATATCGGCGGGGTTGGTGGACATGCGCCGGATCAGCGCCGGCAGGTCCAGCTTTTTGGTGTGGTAGAGCTGGGTCAGGGAGACGGCCAGGCTGGTCTCCAGGCCGATCATCCCGCTGGGCGCCCGGGCCAGCGGCCGGGCCTTCTCCTCCACAGAGTGGGGGGCGTGGTCGGAGGCGATGGCGTCGATGGTGCCGTCCCTCAGCCCGGTGATGAGGGCCTGGACGTCCTTCCTCGTGCGCAGGGGCGGGTTGACCCGGGCCAGCGCCCCCTGGGTGAGCACCTCGTCCTCGGTGAGGGTGAAGTAGTGGGGGCAAGTCTCGCAGGTGATGGGCACACCCTTCTTCTTCATTTTGCGGATGATCTCCACGCTCCGGGCGGTGGTCACGTGGCAGATGTGCACCTTGGACCCCGTCTCCTCCGCCAGCATGGCGTCCCGCATGACCATGATCTCCTCCGCGATGGCCGGACGGCCCTCCAGCCACAGCTGCCGGGAGACGCTCCCCTCGTTCACCGCCCGGCCGGCCACCATGGAGGTGTCCTCACAGTGGCACAGGATGGGGATGTCCAGCCGGTTGGCTAAAATCAAAGCGTCGCGCATCAGGTTGGCGTTGTCTACCGTGTTGCCGTCGTCGGACAGGGCGATGGCCCCCGCCGCCTTCAGCGCTTCCGCGTCGGTGGGCTCCTCCCCCTGTAAGCCCTTGGACAGCGCCGCGATGGGGTAGACCCCCACGCCGTTGGCCTGCTTGGCCCGGTCCAGCACGTATTTTACCTGCTCCGGCCGGTCCACCGCCGGGCTGGTGTTGGCCATGCAGGCCACCGAGGTCACCCCGCCCCGGGCGGCGGCGGCGCAGCCGCTGATAATGTCCTCCTTATAGGTCAGTCCCGGGTCCCGGAAGTGGACGTGCATGTCCACCAGCCCGGGAGCCACCATCAGCCCCGAGGCGTCCACCACCTGGTCGGCCTCCGGCGGCAGGCCCCGCTCCAGAAGGCTGATCCGGCCGTCCTCCGCCAGAATGTCCTGGAGCAGCACCGTCCCCGTCACCGGGTGGACCACCCGCCCATTCTTGATTAGTAGCTTCATCTGCTTCCTCCCGAAGTCTCTGTGTCTTTGGTTGGTTCTGGAAGGCTGTCCGCGCGCGGGCGCACAATTTCCTTACTTTAAATTATAGCGGAAGATGCAGGATTTAGCAACGTGTTTTTCAAATTTTCAGGGTACAATATACGTGGCGGAGATATCTGCTTTGGATTCTCCGCGGAATAGGAGGGCTTTACTATGCATGGAACTTCATGCGGCCACACCAACAGCGGCACCTTTATCATGGGCGCCGCCGCCGGGATGCTGGCCGGCGCCGCCCTGGGCGCCGCGATGGCCCCGTCCAGCCGGCAGATCAAACGGACCGCCCATAAGGCCGCCCGCAGAGTCACCGAGGCCGTGGACCACCTGGCCGACGCTATGGATATGTGACGGGAAAAGCCGAAGGGGACGCCCCTTCGGCTTTTTTATACCGCTTGGCTTCATGGCATTGCCCTCTGGAGGGGTGTTAATACAGCCCGTCCAAAATTTCCACGACGCCGCCAATCACGCCGTCGCCACAGTGGCAGAGGACCCGGGCCCCCCAGTCCTTGACCTCCTGGGCGCAGTTGGCGGGGGCGAAGGGAATGGCCGACAGCTCCAGCATGGGAATGTCGTTCTGGTTGTCCCCCACGCAGTAGACCTTTTCCGGCGCGATACCCAGATGCCGGGCCAGCCGGCCCACCATCCCCCCCTTGTTGCTGCCGAAATCGGTCACCTCCAACAGGAATTTGTTGGAGAAAATCACCTCGTAAGCGCCGGGGAAGCGCTCCCCCATCCACCGCTGGACCTGGAGCAGGCAGGGGTGGTCCTGCTGGAGGATGGCCTTCGTCCAGGGGGTGGGGATGCCGTCAATCTCAGGGCACAGGGTATAGTCGGTGCCCACCTTGGCCATGTGGGCCTGGGTGACCGCGTTGGGCTGGAAAACGTAGATGTCCTCCCCATGGTAGGCCTCAAAGCCGATCTCAGGGAAGGCCCGGGCCAGCTCCGCCAGGTCCGCCGGGGCTTGGGCGCGGAGGAAGGTCTGGTAAATCATCCGGCCCTCCTCAAAATCGTAGAGCGCCGAGCCGTTGGACAGCACCGCCGGGGCGTTCATGGGCACCAGATGGGCGTATGGGGCGAAGGTGCGGTAGGCCCGGCCGGTGGCTACCGCGAAACGGCCCCCCTCCCCGGTGAAATAGCGGATGGCTTCCAGGTTGCGCTCCGGTATCCGCAGGTCCAGGCCGTACAGCGTGTCGTCAAAGTCGCTGGCCAGCAGCAGGCCGTCAAATTTCCCCATGGGGCCTCCTTCCGCCCCAGTGGGGGGCTTATCTCAGATCCTCGCCCTGATAATATTTCCTCATCGGACGGTAGCTCAGCACCGCCACGATACTGGTTATGATAATCTCCGGGACCATATAGCTGGCATTGTAGGAGATGGACCAGATGGGCGCGGCCCAGCCCAGCTCGTTGGGCCAAAGAACCTCCCACACCATCACGCCGGAAATGTAGTGGCAGGCCAGCCGAATCAGAAATGTGGCCGCGATGCCCAGCACCAAGGCGGCCTGCTGGTTCTTTACCCGGTTTTTGAACATGGATGCCAGCCCGATCACTGAGTAGGCAATGATATAGTCGAACAGAATGATAAGGACGGCTGTTTGAACATTCGTGGCATACTGTACATTCGAGATGCCCAAAAGCATTTGCAGCAGGCTGTGGACAAAGGCGGTGAACAGCCCCCACCGGCAGCCGTACCGCCAGGAGATCAGCACCAGCGGCAGCATGGAGCAGAAGGTGATCCCGCCCCCAAGCGCCCACGGGCCCTTGAAGTCGAACATGGACAGCACCGTGCCAATGGCAATCATCACCGAGCTCTCTACTAGGCGGCGGGTGGCCAGGTCTTTCGTTTGTTCCATTGTCGTTTCCTCCAAAATGTGAAGATACCGCATTACATCCGGACGGGTGTAGTGCGGCCTTAGAGGAGACGACGGCAAAATCTCTCTTCCACTTCCTACGCCGGCATTACCCGGATCAGGTTCTAGGGACCGAAAGCGGCTTGTCCGCTTCTTCATCTCAGCCGGGAAACTACGCTCCCAGCGCCCCTGTGTTCGATTGTACTGCGGTTCTTCCCCATTTTAGTGGACAAAACCCGTTTTGTCAAGGGAAAATATCAGGAAACTGCGCCCATCCCATAAAGTTTTTGGAAGTGTCCCATTCGCGGATTTTTATGTAGGGGCGGACATTGTCCGCCCACGGGCGCACACTGTGCGCCCTACAGAGCGCGCCAATTAGGCGGCCGCAATAAAATGTGCGGTAGGACGCTCCCAAAGTTTTTCCGGCGCTGGAATTTCCTCCGCCCCTGTGGTATAATCGTGGCACCCGATGAAAGTGAGGAGATTGTCTATGTCCTGTAAAGAGGAATTTATTGAGATTTTTAAGGCCAACATCACCCGGGAGGGGGCCGACAAGCTGCTGGATTACCTGGAGCACAAATCCGACTTCTTCACCGCCCCAGCTTCCGCCCGCTACCACGGCGCCTATGAGGGCGGGCTGTGCGAGCACAGCCTGAACGTGTACCACTGCCTGGTGGACTACCTCCAGCGCGAGCGGGTGCAGGAGCTCTACGGCCTGGAGTACACCGCTGAGTCGGTGGCTATCGTGGCCCTGTGCCACGACTTCTGTAAGATCGGCTGCTATAAAAAGGGCTTCCGCAACGTGAAGGACGATGCCACCGGCAAGTGGGAGAAGGTCCCCTCCTACACCTTTGAGGACCCCCTGCCCTATGGCCACGGGGAGAAGAGCGTCTACATCACCAACGGCTTTATCCGCCTGTCCCGGGAGGAAGCTATGGCTATCCGCTGGCATATGGGCTTCTCCGGCCCGGAAGACAGCCGCACCGTGGGCCAGGCCCTCCGGATGTTCCCCCTGGCCTTCGCCCTGGCTACGGCGGATATGGAGGCCTCCTACTTCCTGGAAAACGAGGGGTGAGCCCCCCTTGCTAAAGAGGGCCGGCGCCGCCAGAGGACAGATACCGCCAGAGAACGGCGCGCCGGGGCCTCCGCACCCTGCGGATTTCCTATAAACGGAATCCCCCCGCCCCTGCGGGGCACCCCCCTTTAACAAGGGGGGCTTGGGTGCTTGAAGGCCCCGGTCCCGCTCCAAAGGCCCCCTTTAACAAGGGGGCTGGCAGCGGCGTAAGCCGCTGCCTGGGGGATTCTTTTACTTTGAGCTGTTTCTGGTAATAGAATTCCTGCCGCCAGGGAACGGCGCGCCGGGGCCGCCGCGCCCTGCGGATCTCCTATAAACGGAATCCCCCCGCCCTTTTCCAATCATGGGAAATAATGCACAAGAGTAAAATTTGGATTTTTCTGTATTTGTCCCTTGATATTTTTATTTCTATTCCACCAAAAATTTTCCTTGCATTATGCTTCAGTCTGTGGTATAGTAAGTAAGAATTCCAAGATGCGCAGGTGTAGTTCAATGGCAGAATGTCAGCTTCCCAAGCTGAACACGAGGGTTCGATTCCCTTCACCTGCTCCACGTCGGAGCAAGCGTCATATCGCTTGCTCCGACTTTTTTAAAAGTCAGAGCGCGCTCATTCTGCTGCTCCTCCTCTCCAAACCGCAACCGCTGCGCTGGGTTGCGGTTTGGTTTTGGGTGCGGACTTGAAAGCCGCATCTTTTTGGGCACCACAGCCCACACAAAAACCCGCCGAAGGCCTTGCGTTAATAGTGGTAAGGAACTCACGCAAGGAGACTGTTGGCTGACAATTCGTAGTGCAAAAGCGCAAGATGGGTTATGGATTTATAAATTATCCAC
>JAAWNI010000140.1 GCA_022798855.1 Lawsonibacter sp.
GGCGGGTCTTTTTCCGCCATGCTTCGTTGTGATTTCTTGAAATAAAACAATTATTCCTGCGAAATCCCGCCTTGCCTGGTGGAAAAATCCCTCGTCAACTGGTATTCCTCAAGATATTAAACAGGCTCTTACATAACGGAACAACACCAGGAAAGGAAGAAGCCATCCATGAACCACATTGAAAAAATTGCCGCCCATCTGCCGGAGTACGGCCTGGATGCCATGCTGATCACCAGTGAGTCCGGGGAGCGGTACGCCTTGGGCTTCCACGGGGAGGGCCTGCTGCTGGTGGCCAAGGACGGGGCCCAGTACTCCACCGACGGCCGGTATATCGAAGCCGCCCGGGAACAGGTAGAGGGCGCGGAGGTGCTGTTAACCACCCCGGAGAAGGGCCACATAGCCTTGGCCAAGGAGTACATCCAGGCCAAGGGCCTGCACAACATCGGCTTTGAGAGCGGGGCCATGACGGTGGACGGCCACAAGAAGTACGCCCAGGAGCTGCCCTGCATCCTCACCCCGGCCCAGAAGCTGCTGGACGGCCTGCGGGCTTCCAAGGACGAGGGGGAGCTGGCGCTGATGCGCCGGGCCCAGGCCATCACCGACGAGGCCTTCCGGGCCATCCTCAACTTTATCCGCCCCGGCATGACCGAGCGGGAGATCGCCGCCCGGCTGGTGTATGAGCTGCTCAGCCGGGGGGGCGAGCGGGTGTCCTTCGACCCCATCGTGGCCGCCGGCCCCAACGGCTCCCGGCCCCACGCCGTCCCCGGCGACCAGATGGTGGAGGAGGGCATGTTTATCACCATGGATTTCGGCTGTAAGTCGGGGGGCTACTGCTCCGACATGACCCGCACCGTGGCCCTGGGCCAGCCCTCCCAGGAGATGGAGGAGGTGTACAGCGCCGTCCTGGCCGCCCAGAAGGCGGGGATCAACGCCGCCCGGGCGGGAGTTACCGGCCAGGAGATCGACGAAGCGGCCCGCAGGGTCCTCCGGGAAGCGGGATATGGGGAGTACTTCTCCCACGGTTTTGGCCACTCCCTGGGGGTGGACATCCACGAGTCCCCCAACGCCAACTCCAAGGAGCAGCGCCCCATGCCCGTGGGGGCGGTCATCTCCGCCGAGCCGGGGGTCTATATCCCGGGGCGGTTCGGGGTGCGCATTGAGGACGTACTCATCCTCAATGAGACGGGCTGCGAGGATATTACCCGTTCGCCCAAGGATTTGATCGTGCTGTGACTGTGGCGGGATGCCCGTAGGGCCACGACTTGTCGTGGCCGCCAAAAATAAACAGGCAAAGCAAACAGGCGGATACGGTAAACGGACGGATGTGGTAAATGGACGGATGCGGTAAATGGACGGATGCTGCAAACGGGCGGATGCGGTAAACGAATGGATACGATACGATGAATGAGCGGACGCGGCAAGCCGTGTCCCTACGCGATGGGGCGCGCGAAGGACAGGAGAGGAGGGCCGGGCCTTGGACAAAGAAAAAACCTGCTGCTTCACCGGGCACCGGCCCGACAAGCTGCCCTGGGGGGAGAAGGAGTCCGACCCCCGGTGCCGCCGTTTGAAGGAGTCCATTGCCCAGGCGGCGGAGGAGGCCTACGAGTCCGGTATCCGGCACTTCATCAGCGGCATGGCCCGGGGGGCCGACCTGTATTTCGCCGAAGCGGTGCTGGCCCTGCGGGGGCGGCGCGGCGATGTCCTTCTGGAGTGCGCCCGGCCCTGCGAGACACAGGCGGACAGCTGGCCAAAGGCGGAGCGGGTCCGTTACCAGTCCATCCTGGACCGGTGCGACTACGAGACGCTGGTGCAGCACAACTACGACCGCTTCTGCATGCTCCGCCGCAACCGGTACATGGTGGACCGGTCTGTCCGGCTCATCGCCGTCTATAACGGGGTGCCCAAGGGCGGCACCTTCCAGACCCTCCAATACGCTATGAAAAAGGGCCTGTCCATCCACATTTTAGACCTGGAGGACTTTTTATGAACACCCTGATGCACATTTGCTGCGCCCCCTGCGCCAACCGCCCCATCGCCCGGCTGCGGGAGGAGGGGGTATCCGTCACCGGCTTCTGGTTCAACCCCAATATCCACCCCTACACCGAGTACCAGGCCCGGAAGCGCACCCTGGAGGAGTACGCCAGGGAAATCGGCATGAAGCTGGCCATTGGGGGGGCCTACGACCTGCGGCCCTTTATCACCGCCGTGGCCGGGGACATCGACGGCCGGTGCGCCTACTGCTACCGGGTGCGGATGGAGGAGGCGGCCCGGTACGCCGCCAGGAACGGGTTTGACAGCTTCACCACCTCCCTGCTCATCTCCCCCTACCAGAACCACGGGGCCATCGCCGCCGCGGCCCGGGAGATGGGGGAGAAGTACGGGGTGGAGTTCCTCTACCGGGATTTCCGCCCCCTTTTCCAGGAGGGCCAGCAGTTCGCCCGGGAGCACGGGTTCTATATGCAGAAGTACTGCGGCTGTATTTTCAGCGAGGAGGACCGGTATATGGCCGCCAAGCGGAAGAAAAAGGCCCGCGCCAGGGAGGACGGCGTCAATGAACATGGCTGACGCGGTTCGGATTCTGGAACAGGAGCGGCTGCGGGGCTATAACTGGTTCGGGGAGCACAAAGTAAGGCCCGGGGAGGTGCTCATAGATTATGACGGCGCACGCTGGGTCGTCTGCGCGGCGGACGAGCGGGCCTGCATTGTGGACAGCTCCCGCCGTTTCTTTGACCAGGAGGAGGAAGCCCTGGCCTGCTTTATCCGATTGGTGAGGCTGGGCTCTGTTTGAAAAATATCAACATGCGCAATGGTGGAAAAAGGACCCGGAACTTTACCGTTTCTCAAGTGTGTCGACTCTATAATATCCCCCCTCGTTCCCACATACCCTAGTGGGAGAAGGGGGGATGTTCCATGCTGGGCCAACTGGTGCTGGCGCCGAAGGGGAAGGGAAAGGCGGCGGCGGGCCGGCTGTACGGCCTGCCCGTCCTGCGGGCGGAGGCGGACCGGTCGGGCTTCTGGGGGGAGCGCCGGCTGAACCGGGCGGGGCGGGAGCTGCGCCGGGGGGGCGTCCTGCGGGTGCTTGCGCCTGTAGGGTTTGACCGCTGGCCGGCGCTGGAGCGGTTCGGGCTGCGGCCGGTGGATCCTGAGCCGCTGCTCCGGGACCAGGCGGCCCCTCTGGCGCTGGAGGTGCTGGAGCGGCTGGGGCTGGCCCCGGACCGGGCCACGGTGGCCCTGCGGGGGCCCCGGGCGGACCGGGACATGGCCCGGGCGGCGGCGGAGCTGTGCCCCCAGGTGCGGGGGCTGGTGGTGGACGCCCCCCGGGGCGGCCAGGAGCTGGCCCAGTGGCTGCGGTGGGAGTTCGGCGTGGCCATCCTCCCTCCGGGGGAGGTGGGCCACGCGGCCCTGGAGTTTCAAAGGGGCCGCCCCCGGCGGGAGGGGGCCGTCCTGGAGCTGTACGGCGCCCAGCCCGGCCTGGCGGGGCTGGCCCTCTCCGCGGCGGGGCTGGCGGAGGAGGACCGGGAGGACCTGCGCCTTCTGGCCGCCCTGTGGGAGGGGGGGAAGCTGGGCCGGAAGGACATAAAAATCACTTGACAGACCGGTGGGAAACACATATAATGGCACAGAATGCAGGATTGTACCTCCGGGCCGCTGGGTTCAGCGGCCCGACCATATTTTGAAAGGTGTGCGAGTTTTTCATGGCGAAGGAATACAAATTGAGCCCCGAGCGGCTCAAGGAATTGCAGGACGAGCTGAACTATTTGAAGACGGTCCGGGAAAAAGAGGTGGCCGAGCTGATCAAGGAGGCCCGCTCCTTCGGCGACCTCAGCGAGAACAGCGAGTATGACGAGGCCAAAAATGAGCAGGGCAAGCTCTACTCCCGGATGGCCCAGGTGGAGGAGATCCTGGCCAACTACGTGGTCATCGAGGAGGAGGAAGAGGGGGGCGACTATGTCCGCCTGGGCTCCACTGTCACCGTGCTGGACAAGGAGTTCAACGAGGAGGAGTCCTATAAGATCGTGGGCTCCCAGGAGGCCGACCCCATGAACGGGGCCATCTCTGAGGACTCCCCCTTCGGCAAGGCCCTGCTGGGGAAAAACGCCGGGGACGACGTCACCGTGGACGCCCCCGCCGGACCGGTGGAGTATAAGATTTTAAAGGTAGAGCGGTAAGCTCCCCTCCCCCGCGAGGGGGAAGGCATTTTTACAGATAGGAGAGAGCCAACATGGCCGATAAGAACAACCAGACCGGCGCGGCCGAACAGGAAAATCTGTCTCAGCTGCTGCAGATCCGCCGGGACAAGCTGAAGCAGCTCCAGGAGGGCGGAAACGACCCCTTCACCATCACCCGGTACGTGGCGGACAGCGACTCCGCGCGCATCAAAGAGAACTTCGACGCCCTGGAGGGCAAAGAGGTGTCGGTTGCCGGGCGGCTGATGTCCAAGCGGGGGATGGGCAAGGTGTCCTTCTGCGATTTGCAGGACAAATCCGGCCGCATCCAGCTCTACGCCCGGAAGGACGAGATGGACGCGGAGGAGTATGACCGCTTTAAAAAGTACGACATCGGCGACATCGTGGGGGTCCACGGCGTGGTCTTCCGCACCCAGCGGGGGGAGATGTCCGTCCGGGTGGTGGATGTCACCCTGCTCAGCAAGTCCCTGCTGCCCCTGCCGGAGAAGTTCCACGGCCTGACCAGCACCGAGCTGCGCTACCGCCAGCGGTATGTGGACCTGATCGTCAACCCGGAGGTAAAGCGCAACTTTATGATACGCTCCCAGTTCATCAAGCACGTCCGGGACTTTATGGACGGCCGGGGCTTTATGGAGGTGGAGACGCCGGTGCTGAACACCATCTCCGGCGGGGCCACCGCCCGGCCCTTCGTCACCCACCACAATACCCTGGACATCGACATGTATATGCGCATCGCCACCGAGCTGCCCCTGAAGCGGCTCATCGTGGGCGGCATGGACCGGGTCTATGAGATCGGCCGCATTTTCCGCAACGAGGGCATGGACCCCAAGCACAACCCGGAGTTCACCACCATCGAGCTCTATCAGGCCTACGCCGATTTCAACGACATGATGGACCTGTTTGAGGACCTGCTGGCCTCCGCCGCCCAGAAGATTCTGGGCACCTATCAGGTCCAGTGGCAGGGGGAGGACATCGACCTGGCCCCCGGCTGGCCCCGCATGCCCATGCACGAAGCGGTGAAGCAGTACTGCGGCATCGACTTTATGGCCATTTCCTCTGACGAGGAGGCGGTGGCCGCCGCCAAGTCCATCGGCGTGGAGCTGCCCGAGACGGCGGATAAGACCTGGGGCAACGCCCTGTACGAGTGCTTCGACCAGCGGGTGGAGGAAAAGCTGATCCAGCCCACCTTTATCACCATGCACCCGGTGGATGTCTCCCCCCTGGCCAAGCGGTCCCCCAAGGACCCCCGGCTCACCGAGCGGTTTGAGCTGTTCATCTGCCACAGCGAGATGGGCAACGCCTTCTCCGAGCTCAATGACCCCATCGACCAGCGCCAGCGCTTCCAGAAGCAGGTGGAGCTGCGGGACAAGGGCGACGACGAGGCCGGCATGATGGATGAGGACTTCCTCACCGCCCTGGAGTACGGCATGCCCCCCACGGGCGGCCTGGGCATCGGCATCGACCGGTGCGTCATGCTCCTCACCGGGGCTGACTCCATCCGGGAAGTGATCCTCTTCCCCACGATGAAGCCGCTGGATTAAAAATCGGCATCAGAAATTAGCAAAACGAACCGTATTGCTAAAAAATCCGGTGTAAATGCAGTGATTTGTTATGAAGCTGGAAATCCACATTTGGATTTTACGACAGTTTTACGACAAACGAAAAGGATTTGGTATGGCAAAAGAAGTACCAGCCTCATGGCTGGTACTTCTTACTATTTTTAGA
>JAAWNI010000141.1 GCA_022798855.1 Lawsonibacter sp.
CATCAGTTCCTTGGCACCGGTGTTGTCGGCCACCTTGAGATAGGTCTGCATCTGAATCACAGAGCGTTCCTCCTTTACTTAGCCTTCTCGATGATCTGGCAGACGCGCCACCGCTTGTCTCGGGACAGGGGGCGGGTCTCCATGATCATCACCTTGTCGCCGATTCCGCAAGCGTTCTCCTCGTCATGAGCCTTGAACTTCACGGTGCGCTTGATGATCTTTTTATAGAGGGGGTGTCTGACATTGTCGCGAATGGCGACCACAACGGTCTTATCCATTTTGTCGCTGACGACGATGCCCACCCGGGTCTTCCGCAGGTTTCTCGCTTCGCTCACAGTTCCGTCCTCCCTTCTTACTGAGCCTTCAGCTCTTTCTCACGAATCACCGTCTTGACCCGGGCGATATCCTTGCGGACCACCTGGAGGCGAAGGGGGTTGTCGAGCTGGTTGATGGCGTGCTGGAAGCGGAGGTTGAAGAGCTCGTCCCTGAGGTCCGCGAGCTTCTGGTTCAGCTCTGCCATGGAAAGTTCTCTGATCTCGGCTGGTTTCATTCCTCAACACTCCCTTCCTTTTTGATAAACTTGCACTTAACAGGCAGCTTGTAGGCGGCAAGGCGCATGGCCTCCCGGGCAGTCTCCTCCGGAACGCCGCCGATCTCGAACATGACGCGGCCGGGCTTGACCACCGCCACCCAGTACTCGGGGGAACCTTTACCGGAACCCATTCGGGTCTCGGCGGGCTTTTCGGTGATGGGCTTGTCGGGGAAGATCTTGATCCAAACCTGACCGCCTCTCTTGATGTAACGGGTCATGGCGATACGGGCGGCCTCGATCTGGTTGGAGGTGATCCAGGCGGGTTCCAGGGCCTGAAGGCCGAAGTCGCCGTAGTTGACAACGGTGCCCCGGGTGGCCTTGCCGGTAAGGCGGCCACGGTGTACCCTGCGGTACTTCACTCTCTTAGGCAGAAGCATTATTTGCTGCCTCCTTCCTTATGAGGTTTCTTGTCCTGCAGCACCTCGCCGGCATAGATCCAGACCTTGACGCCGATGCGGCCGTACTGGGTGGCAGCCTCGGCAAAGCCGTAGTCGATATCGGCCCGAAGGGTCTGGAGGGGGATGGTGCCTTCATGATAATGCTCGGTACGGGCGATCTCCGCGCCGCCCAGACGTCCGGAGACCTGGGTCTTGATGCCCTTGGCCCCAAAGCGCATGGCGTTGCCGATGGCCTTCTTCATGGCCCGGCGGAAGGAAACGCGGCCCTCCAGCTGCTGGGCGATGCTCTCCGCCACCAGCTGGGCGTTCTTATCGGGCTGCTTGACCTCCACCACGTTAACGGTGACGGCCACCTTCTGCTCCTTGCCCTTGTTGACCATCCGCTCGCAGGTTTGGCGCAGCTTCTCGATTTCGGAGCCGCCCTTGCCGATAACCACGCCGGGACGGGCGCAGTGGATGTGGATGCGCACAGTTGTGGGGGTGCGCTCGATTTCGATCTTGGGAACACCGGCGGAGTACAGGTTCTTCTTTAAGAACTTCCGCAGGTTATAGTCCTCCACCAGAATGTCGCCGAAAGCATCGTCGCGAGCAAACCAGCGGGAATCCCAGTTCTTGATCACTCCCACGCGAAGACCGTGGGGATTTACTTTTTGGCCCATAGTTTACCTCCTCCTTCAGCTTATTCCTTTTCCCGCAGCACCAGGGTTACGTGGGAGGTTCTCTTCAGAACAGAGAACGCGCGGCCCTGTGCCCGGGGGCGGATTCTTTTCATCGTCGGACCGGGGCAGACAAAACACTCTGCAACGTACATCCTGTCCTTATCCATGTTCTTTGCGGGGTCGTTGACACCGTTGGCAACGGCGCTGGCCAGCAGCTTCGCCAGGGGCTCGCAGGCGGCCTTGGGGGTGTATTTGAGGATCGCCGCAGCTTCCTCCACAGGCTTGTTCCGGATCAGGTCCAGAACGATCTGTACCTTGCGGGGCGAAATGCGGGCGTGTCTCAGATAAGCCCTTGCTTCCATGTGTTTTTTCCTCCTTTCGGTCCTTTATTTGGTCTTCTTGGCGCCGGCATGGCCCCGGAAGGTCCGGGTGGGGGCAAATTCCCCCAGCTTGTGGCCGACCATATCCTCGGTGATATACACCGGGACGTGCTTCCTGCCATCATGGACCGCAATGGTGTGGCCCACAAAGTCGGGGAAAATGGTGGAGGCACGGCTCCAGGTCCTCAGGACGGTCTTTTTGCCTTCCCGGTTCAGCTCCTGCACTCTCATGAGGAGCTTGGGCTGGACAAACGGTCCTTTTTTTACGCTTCTACCCATGTTACATCTGCCTCCTTCCGTTTATTTCGCGTTCCGACGCTTCACGATGAACTTATCGGAGCTCTTGTGCTTGCCGCGGGTCTTGTAGCCCAGGGCCGGCTTGCCCCAGGGGGTGACAGGGCCGGGACGTCCAACAGGGGACTTGCCCTCACCGCCGCCGTGGGGGTGGTCGCAGGGGTTCATGACAGAGCCGCGGACGGTGGGACGGATGCCCAGGTGCCGGGTGCGTCCGGCCTTGCCGATGTTCACGTTGCCGTGGTCGATGTTCCCCACCTGGCCGATGGTAGCCATGCACTTGTCAGAAACGTTGCGCTGCTCGCCGGAGGGCAGGCGGATCATGGCGTAGCCGTTCTCCTTGGCCATCAGCTGGGCCTGGATGCCGGCGGCCCGGGCCAGCTGGGCGCCCTTGCCGGGGTACAGCTCGATGTTGTGGATAAAGGTACCCACGGGGATGCTGGAAAGGGGGAGAGCGTTGCCGGGCTTAATGTCGGCAGAGGCCCCGGACAGAATGGTGTCCCCCACCTTCAGCTCGTGGGGAGCCACGATGTACCGCTTCTCCCCATCCTCATACTGGACCAGGGCGATGTGGGCGGTGCGGTTGGGGTCGTACTCCAGGGTCAGCACCTTGGCGGGCATCCCCTCCTTGTCCCGCTTGAAGTCGATGATGCGGTACTTCTGGCGGTTGCCGCCGCCGTGGTGGCGGACGGTGATGCGGCCGGTGTTGTTGCGGCCGGCGTTTTTCTTCAGGGGCCGGAGAAGGCTCTTCTCCGGGGCCACCTTGGACAGCCCGGAATAGTCGGTCACGGTCATGCCGCGGCGGCCGGGTGTCGTAGGCTTATATACTTTGATCGCCATGTGATGGTTCACACTCCTTCATCAGATTAGCGGAGTTCGGAACACTCCATACCTCCGGGGCTTTTCATCCCCGGTGTTTTTTCGGTCCCCCAAAGGGGGCACCGTCCTTATGCCGGAGGACCCAGGGCCTGCCGCGGGAAGCCTTTGCCTCCCGGGGCCCGGCGGGACCCTTCGGACCGGCGGGCTCTTGCCCGCCCCGCTCACTGCATGGACTCGAAGAACTCGATGCCCTTGCTGTCGGCAGTCAGGGTGACAATGGCCTTCTTCCAGGCGGGGGTGTACCCCTGGTAGCGGCCCATCCGCTTCAGCTTGCCGCGGCAGTTGATGGTGTTCACAGCGGCCACCTTAGTGCCGGGGAACAGGGTCTCTACGGCCTTGCCGATCTCGATCTTGCCTGCGGACTTGGCCACCCGGAAGGTGTATTTCCGCTGGGCCATGGCCTCCATGGAGTTTTCGGTGATCACAGGGGCCAGGATAATATCATGGGCGGTCTTCATTTGCTGTACACCTCCTCCAGCTTATCCACAGCGGCGGCGGAAAGGATCAGCTTGCCGCTGTTCAGAATGTCGTAGCTGTTCAGGGAGCCGACGATGGTGGTCTTTACCCCGGGGATGTTCCGGGCGCTGCCCACCAGCTTGGGGTCCGCCTCGGCGGTGAGGATCAGGGCCTTGCGGTCCGCCCCCAGGGCGCGGAGCATCTCCACAATGGTCTTGGTGCGGTAGCTGTCCACCTTGATGTCGTCCACCAGCACCAGCTCGTTCTCCAGCACCTTGGCGGAGAGGGCGGACTTCACAGCCAGCACCCGCATCTTGCGGTTGAGGCTGTAGCGGTAGCTCCGGGGCTTGGGGCCCAGGGCGACGCCGCCGTGCTTCCACTGGGGAGCCCGGGTAGAACCCTGACGGGCGTGGCCGGTCCCCTTCTGCCTCCAGGGCTTTTTGCCGCCGCCGGAGACTTCGGTGCGGGTGAGGGTGGACTGGGTGCCCTGGCGCTGGTTGGCCAGGTAGTTCTTAATAACGGCGTGGAGGACCACCTTGTTGGGGTCGATCCCGAAAATGGCATCAGAAAGGTCTCTTTCTCCAACGCTCTTGCCGGTCATGTCGTAAATCGTAACCTTTGGCATTGTAAACTTCCTCCTTCCTTACGCCTTGACGCTGTCGGTAATATAGACGATGCCGTTCTTGGGGCCGGGCACGGCGCCCCGGATGGCGATGAGGTTGTTCTCCGCATCCACCTTCACGATGTCCAGATTCTGGACGGTGACCCGCTCTGCACCCATGTGGCCGGGGAGGCGCTTGCCCTTAAAGACCCGGCTGGGGCTGGAGCAGGCGCCGTTGGAGCCGGCGTGGCGGTGCACAGGACCGGAGCCGTGGGTCTCCTTCAGGCGGTGGTTGTGCCAGCGCTTGATGGTGCCGGCGTAGCCCTTACCCTTGGAGGTGCCGCAGACATCCACCTTGTCGCCGGGGGCGAAGGTGTCCGCCTTGATGATGTCGCCAACCGCCAGGGCGATCTGGCTGAGGCGGAACTCCCGCAGGACGCGCTTTGCAGCCACGTCAGCCTTGGCGAAGTGGCCCTTCTGGGCCTTGGTGAGCTTCTTGTCGCTGATCGCCCCGAAACCGATCTGCACGGCCTCGTAACCGTCGTTTTCGGTTGTCTTTCTCTGGACGACCACGCAGGGGCCCGCTTCCACCACGGTGACGGGGACAATGTTCCCGTTCTCGTCAAAAAGCTGGGTCATGCCGATCTTTTTGCCGATGATGCACTTTTCCATGATTTTTCCTCCTGTATGGTTATTGGTTGACTCTTTGTGAAAATAAGGGAGAGCCAACATGACCTTGCCGGGACCGCCCGGCTCAGGGATCTTTAGAGCTTGATCTCGATCTCGACTCCGGCGGGGAGCTCCAGGCCCTTGAGGGCTTCCACGGTCTTGTTGGAAGGCCGCAGGATGTCAATGAGCCGCTTGTGGGTCCGTGTCTCGAACTGCTCCCGGCTGTCCTTGTACTTGTGGACGGCCCGCAGGATGGTGACGATCTCCCGCTCGGTGGGAAGGGGGATGGGGCCGGAAACCCGGGCGCCTGTACGCCGTGCCGTCTCCACGATCTTCTCCGCGGCGGTATCCACCAGCTGATGGTCGTAGCTCTTGAGTCTGATCCTGATCTTCTCCTTGACTGCCACTTATTCATCGCCTCCTAAAAATTTTGTTTCTGCGCTTAGGCGACGGTCGTTACTGTTTTTGCCGCAAACCCCGCCGGGTGTTTCGTCCCATCTCATAAGAAAAGCCGGGAAACCGCCTGCCCGTTAAAAGGCGCAGTTCCTCCGGGAACTCATACGCTGGGACGCAGGACCCGCCAAAGGCCGTTACGTCTTGCCAGTATTCCAAGCCGCCCGGTTTCAAATCGGACATACTCCGCGGAAATTCCCCGCATACCCTGCCGTCGCAGGGCTCCGAACCGGCCCAAAAGCCCGCCGGAAGCGGCCACCTCCCGCATCAACGCATATCTATGTGCAGTCACGCCTTAGTATAATACCATGTCCCCCAAAAGAATGCAAGCATTTTTTTCAGATTTCAAGCACTTTTTTCAAACTTTTTTCCGATCCCGCCCGGAACCACCAACCCCCCCCGCCCGCAGGCCCTAGCCGCAAAGCGGCTCCGATTTTCGCCACAGCGAAAATCACCTCAGCCGTTCCAACCTGGCCCGCAGGCCATTAGCCCGAAGGGCTCCGCTTTTTTCC
>JAAWNI010000002.1 GCA_022798855.1 Lawsonibacter sp.
TTCGCAGGAATAATTGTTTTATTTCAAGAAATCACAACGAAGCATGGCGGAAAAAGACCCGCCAAACGGCGTTTTGAGAGATGTTAAACAGGCTCTAAGAGCAGAGACATAGGGGCGGTCCGCCCCGGCTGTCGGAGGGGGCGGAGCGATCCCCCTTGACCGACTGGAGGTATGATTGTGGCAGACAATAACAACTCTTTATATGAAAACAGCGAATATCCATCCCGCCGCCAGGCGCCTGGGCGGGAGCGGCGGCAGAAAAAGGACAAGCGGAAGCGGGGCGGCATTGGCAGAGTGGTGGGCTTTTTCTTCAAGCTTCTGGGCACCCTGATCCTCATCGGGCTGTGTACCGGGGCGCTGCTGTGCTGCTTCGCCGCGGTCTACATCAACGAGGTGATTGTCCCAATCGCCGACCTGAGCCCCGACGACTTCCCCATGGGGGAGAACAGCATTATGTACTACCAGGACAAGGCCACCGGGGAGTATAAGGAGATGACCACCCTCCTCAACGTGACCAGCTCCATACGGGTGGGCATGGATGAGATACCCCAGTACCTCATCGACGCCACCGTGGCCATTGAGGACAAGCGGTTCTGGGAGCACCCCGGCGTAGACTGGAAGCGCACCGCCAAGGCCGTGCTTTCCATGTTCACCGGCCAGGATATCTCCGGCGGCTCCACCATCACCCAGCAGCTGCTGAAAAACATGACCAACTATAACGAGGTCACGGTCAAGCGGAAGATCACCGAGATTGTCCGGGCGGTCCGCTTCACCCAGAACAACTCCAAGGAGTCCACCCTCCTGCGCTACCTGAACATCATCCCCCTGGGCAGCGGCTGCGAGGGGGTGGGGGCGGCGTCCCTGGAGTACTTCGGCAAGCCGGTGTCGGAGCTGACCCTGGCCGAGTGCGCCAGCCTGATCGGCATTACCAACAACCCCTCCAAATACGGCCCCTACTCCTTCGCCCGCTCCAAGGGCGTGGACACCGATGAGATATGGGACGCCCGCCAGTGGAACAAGTACCGCCAGGAGGTGGTGCTCTACCAGATGTTGGACCAGGGCAAGATCACCCGCGCGGAGTACGACGAGGCGGTGGCCCAGGAGCTGCGCTTTGTCCGGGCCGAGGGAGAGGAGGCCGAGACTCAGATTTACACCTGGTACGAGGAGACGGTGATCTCCGACGTGCGCCGGGCCCTGATCAGCAAGTACGGCTGGTCGGACAAGATGGCCGACGAGGCCCTCCAGAGCGGCGGCCTGCGCATCTACACCTGCTACGACCCCACCGCCCAGGCCCTGGCGGAGCAGGTCTATTTCGACCGGAGCAACCTGGACTACACCTCCAAGGACGGCCAGCTGCTCCAGTCCGCCATCTGCGTCATCGACAACAGGACGGGGGACGTGGCCGCCATCGTGGGCCGGTTCGGCGAGAAGACCCTGAACCGGGGCGGCAACTACGCCAACGACGGCCACCGCCAGCCCGGCTCCTCCTTCAAGCCCCTGGCCGTCTACTCCCCAGCTTTGGAGATGGGCAAGATCAGCCCCTTCTCCGTAATAGACGACTACCCCTATCAGGTGCTCAACGGCCGGGTCTACCCACTGAACGGCGGCTACGCCAGCTACCACGGCCGGGTCACCGTCCGCCAGGCCCTCAAGGAGTCGCTGAACACCGTGGCCGTGCGCATTATGATGGAGTATAACGGCGGCGTCACCCCGGAGGAGAGCTTCAACTTTGTCCAGGACCGTTACCACATCGACCTGGAGCCGGGCCGGATGGTGAACGGCGAGATGAAGACGGATATCACCATCTCCCTGTCCATGGGCGGGCTCACCGACGGCGTCAACGTCCGGGAGATGGCCGAGGCCTACTCCACCTTCCCCAACAACGGTGTGTATAAGGGCTCCCGCACCTATACCAAGGTTACCCAGATGATCGACGGCAGGGAGACGCTGCTGCTGGACAACACCCTGACCCCCCAGCAGGTCATCAAGGAGACGACGGCCTACTATATGAACGACATGCTCCAGGGCGTGTTTACCGCCGGCGGCACCGCCGTGGGCCGGGGCGGGGCGCTGAAAAGCTACCACGTGGCCGGCAAGACGGGCACCACCAACAACGACCACGACCGCTGGTTCGTGGGCTACACCCCCTACTACACCGCCGCCGTGTGGACAGGCTATGAACAGGGCACCCCCATCACCGGCGCGCCTTTCAATGTGTCCCTGGACCTGTGGGAAAAGGTGATGGTCCCCCTCCACGAGGGGCTGGACCCCGCGAACTACCCCCAGCCGGCGGAGATGCGCTCCATCACCTACTGCAAGGACAGCGGCCTGATCGCCACCGAGTACTGCGCCATGGACCCCCGGGGCGACAGGCGGGCTTCTGACACCATTTTCCCGGAGGACTACCCCACGGATAAGCGGTGCACCTTCCACACTGAAGCCAGCATGGTCACCATCTGCGTGGACAGCCCGGTGACCAAGGAGGACGGGGCCCAGACCGGCCTGTACCATCTGGCTGGGGAGTTCTGCCCCGAGGAGAGCAAGCGGGACATCTGCCTGCCTGACTACGAGCGGGAGCGGGTCGGCAATGCCACGGCTGGGGACGAGGCCTGGCGCTACGCGTCGGCCGCGAGCCACGGCGGCTGCACCGTCCACCTGGAAGCCCCCCCGCCGGAGGAGCCGGATGTTACCGATCCAAACAACCCCGTTGACCCCTCAAACCCCAGCAACCCCGGTGGGGCCACCAACCCCTCCGACCCATCCTATAACCCCTACGACCCCTATTACAACCCCGGCGGGACCAAGCCCGGAGAGAGCGGCACCCCCGGCGGCGGAAACCAGGGCGGGACGGCCAGCCCGGAGCCCAATAAGCCGCCGGACACCCCCATCAATCCCCTGCCGCCCTCCGACGGCATGGTGGGCTGAGAACGGCCCGGCCAGCCGGTGTTTGAGGTTGTGATGAGTCTCTGAACAGCGCCGCGGATCATAGAGGTCCGCGGCGCTGCTTGACGGGTGGGTGTGAAATGTGACGAATTCCCGCCCATTAGGAGGGAAAAGTTCCACAGACTCCACAGCGCTTTTCCGGTTGCGGCGGGCGGACTTGTATGCTACAATGGACCACGGCGCAAAAACAAATGACCACCCAGCGCGGACAGCGCTCCCGCGCGGACTGGAGGAACTATGAGCGGTCCGGCAAAATATTTTATTGTAGAGGCCAAAGCCATGCCGGAGATTTTCCGGAAGGTGGCCGAGGCCAAGCGCCTGCTGGAGACAGGGGAGGAGAAGACCGTCAACGGGGCGGCCCAGGCGGTGAACATCAGCCGCAGCGCCTTTTATAAGTACAAGGACGCGGTCCGGCCCTTCCACGACATGCTCCACGGGCGGATCGTCACCTTCCAGGTGATGCTGAAGGATGAGCCGGGGGCGCTGTCCGGGGCCCTCAACGTGCTGGCGGGCACCGGCATGAACATCCTGACCATCAATCAGAGCATTCCGGTGAACGGCTGCGCCGTGGTTACCATCACGTCGGAGACTTCCGCCCTTCAAAATTCCCTGGAGGAGGTGCTGGCCAGCCTGTCCAACGGTCCGGGCGTCATCAAATGCGAGATCCTGGCGGGGTAGAATGGCTCCCTCAGAGAGGGAGGCTTTTAAAGCATTTTAAAGCAGCAATATATTTTAGGATAAGGAGAAAAAAGAATGGTAAATGTAGCGATTTTAGGGTTTGGCACGGTGGGCTCCGGCGTGGCCGAGGTGCTCACCACCAACGGCGGGCTTATCGACCGGCGGGTGGACGATCTGGTGCGGCTGAAATATATTGTAGACGTGCGGGACTTCCCGGACAGCCCGTATGCGGACCTGTTTGTGAAGGACTTCGCCGTTCTGGAGAACGACCCCGAGCTGGACATCGTGGTGGAGACGATTGGCGGAGCCACCATCGCCCTGGACTTCACCACCCGGGCGCTGAAAGCGGGCAAGAGTGTGGTCACCTCCAACAAGGAGCTGGTGGCCACCCACGGCTTTGAGCTCCTCCAACTGGCCCAGGCCAACGGGTGCAGCTATCTCTTCGAGGCCAGCGTGGGCGGCGGCATCCCCATCCTGCGGCCCCTGACCTCCTGCCTGGCCGCCAACGAGCTGGAGCAGGTCACCGGCATCCTCAACGGCACCACCAACTATATCCTCACCCGGATGATCCGGGCGGGGCTCACCTTCGATCAGGCCCTGGCGGAGGCCCAGGCCAACGGCTACGCCGAGAAGGACCCCACCGCCGACGTGGACGGCCACGACGCCTGCCGGAAGATCTGCATTCTGGCCGCCCTGGCCTTCGGCCGGCACATCTACCCCGATCAGGTGGCCACCCAGGGCATCCGGGGGGTCACTCTGGAGGACGTGGCCTACGCCGACTCCGTGGGCTGCAAGATCAAGCTGCTGGGCCGGGCCCTCCGCCGCCCCGAGGGCAAGGTGTGCGCCTTTGTGGCCCCCCATCTGGTGCCTGGGGAGAACCCCCTGGCCGGAGTGGAGGACGTGTTCAATGCTATCGCCGTCACCGGCAACGCCATCGGCGACGTGATGTTCTACGGCCGGGGCGCCGGCAAGCTGCCCACCGCTTCCGCCGTGGTGGCCGACGTCATCGACATCGCCAAGGACCTGAAAAAGGACCGGCACAACGGCTGGGAGGAGGGGGCCCCCGATTTGGTGGTTTCCGCCGACTGCCTGGTTTCCCCCTGGTACGTCCGGGCCCAGATTTCCGCCGACCAGGCCAGGAAACGCTGCGGCGACATCCAGCTGCTGGCCCGTGGGGGCGCCCCCGCCGGCGAGGCGGCCTTCCTGGCCGCCCCCATGGCTGAGCCGGAGATTCGGGAGAAGCTGGCCGGCCTGGAGACAGGCTCCCTGTTCCGGGTGCTGGCCTGAGACAGACTGTCCGCATAGGATGGGGGTGTAGGGGCGGATATTATCCGCCCGGACAATCCCACCTGTATTTTGTAAAAGCGGGCGGGTGATACCCGCCCCTACAGTATATCGCTCCACTTAAATTTTACTCAAACCTTTAGGGGGAATACCATACATGGCACTGATTGTACAAAAATTCGGCGGTAGCTCGGTGGCCGACGCCGATAAAATCCGCAATGTGGCCAGGATCGTCACGGAGACATACCGCAGGGGCCACAGCGTGGTGGTGGTGCTGTCCGCCCAGGGGGACACCACCGACGACCTGATCGAAAAGGCCCGGGAAATCCACCCTGGGGCCTCCAAGCGGGAGATGGATATGCTGCTGGCCACCGGCGAGCAGATCTCCATTTCCCTGTGCGCCATGGCCATCGAGCGCATGGGCTACCAGGTCATCTCCCTCACCGGCTGGCAGGCGGGTATGCTCACCGACTCCGCCTACTCCTCCGCCCGGATCAAGCGCATCCGGGCCGAGCGCATCCAGAAGGAGCTGGACAAGAAGAAGATTGTCATCGTGGCCGGCTTCCAGGGGATCAACAAGTATGACGATATCACCACCCTGGGCCGCGGGGGCTCGGACACCTCCGCCGTGGCTCTGGCCACCGCCCTCCACGCTGACCTGTGCCAGATTTACACCGACGTGGACGGCGTTTACACCGCCGACCCCCGCAATGTGGCAGGGGCCAGAAAGATTGACGAGATTACCTACGACGAGATGCTGGAGCTGGCGAGCCTGGGGGCCCAGGTGCTCCACAACCGCTCGGTGGAGATGGCCAAGCGGTATAATGTCAATCTGGAGGTGCTGTCCAGCTTCAGCGGGAAGCCCGGTACGAAAGTGAAGGAGGTCGTGAAGACTATGGAAAAAACACATGTCAGCGGGGTGGCCAAGGATAAAGATGTGGCCCGCATCGCTCTGGTCGGACTGGCGGACCAGCCCGGCATTGCCTTTAAAATCTTCTCCCTTCTGGCTAAGAAGGGCATCAATGTAGATATCATCCTCCAGTCCATCGGCCGCGACAGCAGCAAGGATATCAGCTTTACCGTGGCCCAGGGCGACGCCATGGCCGCCCGGGAGGTGATGGAGGAGCACAAGGAATCCATCGGCTGCAAGTCCATCGAGGTCAGCACCCAGGTGGCCAAGGTGTCCATCGTGGGCGCGGGCATGGCCCACAACGCCGGCGTGGCCTGCAAGATGTTCGAGGCCCTGTTCTCCGCCGGAATCAACATCAATATGATCTCCACCAGCGAGATTAAGGTGTCCGTCCTGGTGGACGAGCGGGACGCCGACCGGGCCGTCCAGGCCATCCACGACCGCTTTTTCAGCGAGTTCGGAAACGCGTAAACAACAAGAATGCAGGGGCGGTTGGTATTACCAACCGCCCTTTGCCATTGGGGTATATTTCCATTTTTCTAATCAAATTTCAGCCCCGGCCTGCCCTGCTTCACCGCCTCCACCAGCAGGAGGGAGGGGGGATGGCCTGGCCCGTGGGCGGCCAGCTTGAGCCGTTTGGGCTCCAGGCGGCAGGAGCGCAGGGCGCACAGCACATCCACCAGCCGCTCAGGACGGTGGCACAAGGCGAAGCGGCCCCCGTTTTTCACCAGCCGGGACGCGGCGGCGCACAGCTCCGCCAGGGAGCAGAACTCCTCGCTCCGGGCGGGGCCGCCGCTCTTCCCGCTGCCCACAGGGAAGTAGGGCGGGTTGGATACCACCAGGTCGAAGCCCCCGGCAGGGAGGGGGGCGGTACGCAGGTCGCCGGCGACGACCTCCCCGGCCAGGCCGTTGGACTCCAGGTTGTTTCGGGCGGTCTGGGCGGAGAGGGGGTCGACCTCCACGCCGGTGAGGGCCAGCCGGTCCGCCCGCCGGGCCAGCAGCAGGAGCAGGGCGCCGCTGCCCGCCCCCAGGTCGCACACCCGCCAGCCTGGCCGGACGCTGGCAAAGGCCCCCAGGGCCAGGGCGTCGCCCCCCAGAGGAAAGACGCCGTCCCCCCAGGACAGGGTGTAAGGCCCCAATTGTTCTTTTCCCGCCATAATCTATCACCATCCCGCGATTTGTAAGCCGTTCCAAGGGTAAGAACCTGTGTTCACAATCTCAAACGACCGTCTGAAACGGTCCTTTTGCCGCCCTGCGGTGTTAAAAAATCTTGAAATCCACAAAGCCAAGGACGACAACGCGGCCATGTGCGCTTTGCACCCCCGAGCTTTTGCCAGGAATTCTGATGATTGCTATAAAACAAGGAAACAAAAAAAGGATACCATATTTCGCGGAAATATGATATAATCAAAGCGCAGTAAAATGGAGGAGGGGTGAGCCGCTTTGACCGGGACACTGTATTTAGTCCCCACACCCATTGGAAATCTGGGGGATATCTCCCAGCGGATGGTGGAGATTCTGGAGCTGGTGGACTTTATCGCCGCCGAGGACACCCGGGTGACGGTAAAGCTGCTCAACCACCTGGGGATCAAAAAACCGATGGCCCCCTACCACCGGCACAGCACCGAGGCCAGCGGCCGGGCCATCCTCAACCGGCTCCAGGACGGGGAGAGCTGCGCCCTGGTCACCGACGCGGGCACCCCCGCCATCTCCGACCCCGGGGAGGAGCTGGTGGCCCAGTGCGCCGCCCTGGGCATCCCGGTGTGCGCCATCCCCGGGCCCTGCGCCCTGGTGACGGCCCTGGCCGCCTCCGGCCAGCCCACAGGGCGGTTCACCTTCGAGGGCTTTCTGGCTATGAACAAGAAGAACCGCCGGGCCCATCTGGAGGGCCTTCGGGGGGAGGAGCGGACTATGATCTTCTACGAGGCCCCCCACAAGCTGGCCGCCACCCTCCAGGACCTGTCGGAGGTTTTCGGCCCCGACCGGCCCCTCACCATCTGCCGGGAGCTGACCAAGCTCCACGAGGAGGTCCGCCGCACCACCCTGGGCCAGGCTGCCGCCTGGTATCAGGAGAACGACCCGAAAGGGGAGTTTGTGCTGGTGGTCCGGGGGGCGGAGCATGTCCAGGAGCAAAAGTCCACCCTGGAGGACGGCCTGATTCTGGTGGGCCGGCTGCGGGAGGAGGGGCTGTCCCTCCGGGACGCGGTCCGTCAGGCCGCCAAGGAGCTGGGGCTGTCCCGAAATGAGCTGTATGACGCAGCGGTGAAATTATAGGGGCGCACATTGTGCGCCCGTCATCAAAGTGGTGCTTGCGGTAAAGCGCGGGCGGACAATGTCCGCCCCTACAGAGCGTAAATATCCGCACCGAATCGCCCAAAAATGGATAGAATAGAGAGAGAAACCATGTAAAAGAGGTGCTGTCCATGAATCGGAACATTGAGGACTACATTAAGCCCGGAGCCCGGGCCCATCTGGTGGGTGTGGGCGGGGTGTCTATGGCCCCCCTGGCCGAGGTGCTGAAAGGGAAAGGGGTCGGCGTCACTGGCTCTGACATGAGGGAGAGCGGAACGGTGGCCCACCTCCGCTCCCTGGGCATTCCGGTGGCCATCGGCCACCTGCCCGGGAGCGTGGAGGGGGCGGACTGTGTTATCCGCACCGCTGCCGTCCACGACGACAACCCGGAGATCGCCGCCGCTTTGAGCGCCGGCATCCCCGTCTTTGAGCGGGCCCAGGCCTGGGGCGCCATCATGGGCCATTACAAAAACGCCCTGTGCGTGGCGGGCACCCACGGCAAGACCACCACCACCTCCATGTGCACCCACATCTTCCTGGCCGCCGGCCGGGACCCCTCTGTGATGATCGGGGGCACCCTGCCCATTCTGGGGGCGGGCCACCGGGTGGGGCAGGGGGACACCATCATCGCCGAGTCCTGTGAGTACTGCAACTCCTTCCTGTCCTTCGCCCCCACGGTGGCGGTGATCCTCAACGTGGAAGCCGACCACCTGGACTTCTTCAAGGACCTGGAGGACATCGAAAAATCCTTCCGGAAATTCGCCGAGCTGGTGCCTGCCCCCGGCGGCCATGTGGTGGCCAACTGGGACAGCGCCAACGTAAGAAAGACCTTGGAGGGGCTCCAGAGGCCCTGTTTTATGTTCAGCCTGACGGACCGGGAGGCCCACTGTTACGCGGACAACCCCGCCTGGGAGCGGGGGCTGCCCACCTTTGATATTGTGGTCCATGGGGAGAGATACGCCCATGTGTCCCTGCGGGTGGGGGGTGTCCACAACGTGTCCAACGCCCTGGCCGCCGCCAGCGCCGCCTATGTGCTGGGGGTGCCGGGGAAGGCGGTGGAGGAGGGCCTGAGTTCCTTTACTGGGGCGGGCCGGCGCTTTGAGAAGAAAGGCGTGTACCATGGGGCCGACGTCTACGACGACTACGCCCACCACCCCGACGAGCTGTGGGCCCTGCTCACCATGGCGAAGACCCTGGGCTACAAGCGGGTGGTCTGCGCCTTCCAGCCCCACACCTATACCCGCACCGCCGCCCTCTTTGACGGCTTTGTGGAGGTGCTGAAGCTGGCCGACGTGGCGGTGGTGGCGGAGATATACGCCGCCCGGGAGCAGAACACCCTGGGCATCTCCTCTCTGGACCTGGTGCGGAAAATCCCGGGGGCGGTCTACTGCCCCCATCTGGAGGGGGCCGCGGCCCAGCTGGCGGATATGGCCGAACCCGGCGACCTGATCCTCACCGTGGGCGCGGGGGACATCTATCTGGCCGGGGAGGAACTGGTTAGGCGCTGTTTGAAACATGGAAATGTGCCCAACGGCGAGAAATTTTTTCGCCAGACGAAGCCAATTTGACGCGGGAATACTGGATGTACTTCAAGGAAAATTGGCAAAGCATGGCGGAAAAAGAGCCGGCGTTTGGGCATGTTGACACTTTTCAAACGAGCCTTAAGGGCGGATAATTTTCCTAGTTTTTTTCTTCTCCATATTTACAGAGGGCAGTCTTTGGTGGTAGAATAAGGGAACCCTGAGAGGGCTGTTCTGACTTTAAGAAGAGGAGGGGAGCGGCGGTATGTCAAAACAGAAGAATGTCGCGCGGATGGCGGTTGTGCTTACTGTGTGCGGCGCGCTCCTTTTAATTGTGGCGGTGGGGAGCCTGGTCCTGCGCTGCCGGACGCTGGAATTTCGGCTGAATGAGATGTATCTTGAGAGCCTGACCGCCCACACAGGCGAGGCCGGCGAGGGGGCGGGATATCTGATCCACTACGGCGAAACCGCGCTGAAAAATATAGACCTCCTGATCGAGGAGGAGTCCCGTGCTCCGGAGAAGGGCTGGGTGGCCCCGGTGGTGAACACCTTTAATCTGGTGGACAACCGCATGGAGCTGAGCTACCTGGACCGGCGGGACATGGAGGGCCGGATTTGGGGGAGCGAGGGGCCGGAGCTGGTCCGCCGGGTTTTGTCCGGCGAGCCGGTGGTCAGCGGCCTGATTTCCGACCAGGGCCATGAGTCCTCTTATGTGGTGGTGGCCCATCCGGTGGAGTGGGACGGCCAGGTGGTGGGCGCGCTCCAGGCCAGAATGCGGGCGGAGACGCTGCTCCATCAGGGGAAGCACTCCACCTTTTTCCACAGCGTCCACAGCGTCATCGCCGGGGAGGACGGCCGGGTGGTCTACGGCAGCAGTCCAGAGACGGCGGGGGCCGGCCTTGTGGACCTGAGCGCCGATATAGGCATTACCGTCAAAGAGGGGCAGGCCTTGAACGCCTCCTATCAGGCGGCGGAAAGCGGCTCTTTCTACTACGACCCGGCGGGCGGGCGCTGCTACGTGGCCTGGGGCCAGGTGGGGTACAACGGCTGGCGGATCGTCCAGTTCTCCCAGTCGCCCAACGTGCAGCTGGAGCGGGAGTCCATGGTGCAGACCGTGGTGATGCTGGTGAGCCTGGCGGGCTGCGCGGTTCTGGCCGCCCTGGTCTGGCGGCAGCGGGCCAAGCTGGCGGCGGAGAAGCTGCGCTACGACACCCTTTCGGAGTTTAAGGACACCCTGATTTTTGAGTACGACTGCCGGACGGACAGCATGGAGTTTACCTCCAATGCGCTGGAGACGCTGGACTTGAAGGGCACCCGGCTGGAGCGCGTCACGGACGGGAGCGGCTGCTTCCCCGTGTTCCACCCGGACGACATCGGCAATGTGCGGCGGGCGCTGCGGGGCACGGTGAATATGATTCCGGACCAGATCGAACACGACCGAATCCGAATGAAAAAACGGGACGGGGAGTACAGCTGGTACCGCGGCCAGTATAAGGCGGTGTTCAGCCCGGAGGGCAAAGCCATCCGGCTGATTGGCACACTGACCGACATCAGCGCCCAGATCGACCGGGAGCAGGAGCTGCGCCATCAGGCCCAGCAAGACCCCTTGACCGACGTGTACAACCGTGCGGGGGTCAAGCTGATCAACGCCCGCCTGGAGCAGATTTCCCGGGGCATCCTCTTCATGCTGGACCTGGACGACTTTAAATTCATCAACGACACCTACGGCCACGCCGCTGGAGATAAGGTCCTCGTGGCGATGGGGCAGATTTTGAAGGATATTTTCCGCACCGACGACATCGTGGCCCGGGTGGGCGGGGATGAGTTCGTGGCCTTCCTGTCCGGCTCGGACAACGCGTCGATGGCCCAGGAGAAGGCCCAGGAGCTGCTGGACCGGGTGCGGGAGCTGAAGCTGGAGGGGATCGACACCCAAATCAGCGTCAGCATCGGAATTGCCAGCGCCCCCACCTATGGAAGGACCTTCGAGAGCCTGAGCGCTTCTGCGGATGAAGCCATGTACGAGATCAAAAACGGCGGAAAGGGCGGCTTCGCCCTGCGCTGAACAGAGAAACGCCCCGCCGTCAGGCGGGGCGTTTTGTAGTTACAGATTCTGTTCCAGCACCTGGACATAGGCCTCCGGGGGCATGACGCCCACCAGCCGGTCGATCTCCTTGCCGTCCTTGAAGAAGATAACGGTGGGAATGCCGCTGATCCCGAAGCCTATAGCCAGCTCCTGCTCCTCGTCAGTGTTCACCTTGCCGACCACCGCTTTGCCCTCGTATCTGCCGGCCAGGCTCTCAATCACGGGGCCCAGCATCTGGCAGGGCCCGCACCAGTCGGCCCAGAAGTCCACCAGCATCAGTTTGCCCTCGCCGAGGGTCTTTTCAAAGGTTTCCTTGTTAAAATGGATCATAATAATCTTCCTTTCTTTTGTTTTCCGCCCCTACAGGGCCGCGTCCAAATACTCGCAGGCGGACAGGGCGGCCACATGGCCTTCGCCCACCGCCTTGGACACCTGGAGGGGCCCGCCGGTGCAGTCCCCGGCGGCAAAGACCCCGGGGAGGTTGGTGGCCATGCGGCGGTCCACCTGAATGGCCCCCTCTTCGGTAGCCAGGGCGGGCAGCAGGTCGGTGGGGGCCACCGCCCGGCGGAGGATAAACACCCCGGCGCAGGGCAGAAGGGCGCCGTCCACCTCCAGCCCGGTGACAGTTTTCTCCCCCTTGACGGCCAGCTTCCCGGCCTTTACATAGGGGATGCCCCCGTCCAGCCCCTGGGGCCGCTGAGGGGAGGTGTAGACAACCTGGCAGCCCAGGCCGCGCAGGTAGTTGGCCTCCTGGGGGGCGTCGGGGGACAGGCCCACCACAATGACAGGCTTGTTCCGGTAGAGCATCCCGTCGCAGGTGGCGCAGTAGCTCACGCCCCGGCCCAGGTACTCCCCCTCGCCGGGGTATTTGGCCGCCCGGACCACGCCGGGAGCCAGGACCAGGGCCTTTCCCTGATACACCTGGCTGCCCACGGTGAGGGAGAAGCCCTCCCAGGCCAGCAGGGACAGCACCTTGCCCACCACAAATTCCGCCCCCAGCTCCCCGGCGTGGCGGTGGAGCATCTCCAGCAGCTCCAGCCCCGTCCGGCCGGGAAGGCCCGGGTAGTTGTCCACCCGCTCCGCCTTGGCCAGGGGGCTGTCCTGCCAGCGGTTGCCGAGCACTAGGACGCTTTTGTTCCGGCCCCGGGCGGCCACCGCCGCCGCCAGCCCGGCGGGGCCGGAGCCCAATACCACGATGTCGTATGTCATGCGATTCTCCTTCTGTAGGGACGCTTCACGAAGCGTCCGCTGGTTTCGCCAGCAATGCTTGGCGCGCGGACGCGTCTCTACAGCCCTTATTATACCCTCTTTTCCCGGCGGGAACAAGAGCTTTGCCGCAAATAGATTGAACGGAGCCAAATTTTGTGGTAAAATTGGGGGGCTCGCGCAAAGATCGAGGGGCCGAGACAGATAAAAGGAGGAGCGGATTGTGAGCGATGTTTTGGAATTCGCCAGCAGGGAAGCCTTTCGGAGCTGGCTGGCGGAAAACTGCCTGTCCAGCGCCGGCGTATGGCTTTTGTTCGGCAAGGCGGGCGGCCCGAAGACCGTCAAGGCGGGGGAGGCCCTGGAGGAAGCCCTCTGCTTCGGGTGGATCGACGGACAGATGCGGAGCATTGACAGCAAGTCCTATCAAAAATATTTTTCCATGCGCCGGGAGAACAGCAAGTGGTCGGAGAAAAACAAGGCGCTGGTCCAGAGCCTGGAGGAGCGGGGGCTGATGACCGATTTTGGCCGGGAGAAGGTCGAGGAAGCCAAGCGGAACGGCCAGTGGTACGCGCCCGGCCCCGTGGCGGTGACGGAGGAACAAATCGCCCAGGTTTCCGCCGTGCTGGAGGGCTGTGAGCCGGCGTTTACCAATTTTCAGGCCATGTCCCTGTCGGTGCGGAAGACCTATGCCCGGGCTTACTTCGACGCCAAGACCGACGCCGGGCGGGAGAAGCGGCTGGCCTGGATGGTGGACCGGCTGAACAAAAATCTAAAGCCCATGTGACGGCCCCGCCGCCCTTAAAAACACTTGCCAGGACGGGGTTTCTGGTGTAAAATAGGCCCATTGACAAAGGAGGAGAGAAATCCATGTCTGAAGAAATCAAAACCGCCGCCCCGGAAGAGCCGGAGAGCCAGAATTTTATCCACCAGTTTATCACGGAGGACATCGCCGAGGGCGGGCAGTTCGCCGGGATGCGGGTCCATACCCGCTTCCCCCCTGAGCCAAACGGCTACCTGCACATCGGCCACTGCAAGGCCCTGACCATCGACTTCGGAACCGCCGAGAAATTCGGTGGGCTGTGCAACCTGCGCATGGACGACACCAACCCCACCAAAGAGGACGAGGAGTTTGTGGACGCCATCCAGGAAGACATCCACTGGCTGGGCTTTGACTGGGGCGATAGGTTTTTTTATGGCTCCGACTACTTTGAGGAGGACTACCGCCAGGCGGAGCTGCTGATCCAGAAGGGGCTGGCCTATGTCTGCCAGCTGTCGCCGGAGGAGTTCAAGGAGTACCGGGGCGGGGTGGGCGTCCCCGCCCGGAGCCCCTGGCGGGACCGGCCCGTTGAGGAGAGCCTGGACCTGTTCCGCCGGATGCGGGCCGGGGAGTTCCCCGACGGGGCCATGACCCTCCGGGCCAAGATCGACCTGGCCAGCGGCAATTTCAACATGCGGGACCCGGTGATCTACCGGATCAACCACCTGCCCCACCACCGCCACGGGAACAAGTGGTGCATCTACCCTATGTATGACTTCGCCCACCCCATCCAGGACGCCCTGGAGGGCATCACCCACTCCCTGTGCTCCCTGGAGTTTGAGGCCCACCGGCCCCTCTACAACTGGGTGATCGAGAACTGCGACCTGCCCAGCAAGCCCCGGCAGATCGAGTTTGCCCGGCTGGGCATCAACTACACCGTCATGTCCAAGCGGAAGCTGCGCCGCCTGGTGGAGGACGGCCGGGTGGCCGGCTGGGACGACCCCCGCATGCCCACCCTGTGCGGCCTGCGCCGCCGGGGCTATACGCCCCAGTCCATCCGGAACTTCTGCGAGCGCATCGGAGTGGCCAAGGCGGCCAATGTGGTGGAGTTCGGCTTTTTGGAGCACTGCCTGCGGGAGGACCTGAACGACCACGCCAAGCGGGTGATGGCCGTTCTGCGGCCCGTCAAGCTGGTCATCACCAACTACCCCGCCGGCCAGCGTGAGAAGCTCACGATAGAGAACAACCCCCTGGACCCCTCCGCCGGGACCCGGGAAGTAGATTTCTCCCGGGAGCTGTGGGTGGAAGCGGAGGACTTCCTGCCCGAGCCCGTGCCCAAGTACAAGCGCCTGTACCCCGGCGGCCCGGAGTGCCGCCTGAAAGGGGCCTACCTCATCAAGTGCGTGGGCTACCAGACCGACGAAGCGGGCAATATCACCGAGATCGCCGCCGAGTACGACCCGGAAAGCCGGGGCGGCGACCCCGCTGACGGCCGGAAGGTGAAGGGGGCCACCATCCACTGGGTAGACGCCGCCACCGCGGTGGACGCCCAGGTGCGGCTCTATGACAACCTCTTTGCCGACGAGAACCCGGACAGCGGCGAGAAGGACTTTCTGGAGTGCCTGAACCCCGGCTCCCTGGAGGTGCTGGAGGGCTGCAAGCTGGAGGCCTCCCTGTCCGCCGCCCAGCCGTCCGACCGGTTCCAGTTCCTGAGGTTGGGCTACTTCTGCGCCGACAGCAAGGACTCCAAGCCGGGCGCGCTGGTGTTCAACCGGTCGGTCAGCCTGAAGGACAGCTATAAAAAATAGATATTCCGCCCATGGGCGTACCGCGCCCTCCCCATGGATATCCGCGCTGAAAGGGCGGCAGGCTTTTGCCCGCCGCCCTTGTTTGTGTGGACGCTGTAGATTATTTGGGTGAGCGCTATTTCAGCGGAATGATCTCCTCGTGAACGGCCAGACAGCGTCCCGACACCACCTGGTCCAGATGGTAGTGGCCGAAGAACCAGCGCTTGAACTGACAGCGCTGGGACAGCTCCTCCAGGAAATCGGTGAGGGGGTTGGCGGGATAGCGCCCCTGGCACAGCCCCGCCTGTACGGAGGTGGGGCAGCAGTGGGTGATGACGCAGTCCACCTTCCAGCCGTGGAGGGCCAGGTTGTCCCGTGCGGTTTGGTACTCCTCCTCCCGGGGCAGCTCCTCCTTCCACCAGGTCACATGGTTGATTCGGTGGGGCCGGCCTTGAAGGGTCAGCTGCCTGTGGGCCTCCCGAAAGAGGGGGTCGTCCGGGTCCAGGATGCCGCCGGAGATGTCATGGCTCCTGGCTCCGCCCATGGTGAAGAAGGACAGCCCCTGGAGCTGGTAGACCTGCCCCCGCATCAGGTGGATGACCGAGGGCCGGACCCGCTGGACCATGCCGCCCTGCCAGGGTTCGATGGGGTAGGCGGCCAGAAGGTCGAAATTGTCGTGGTTGCCGTCGATAAACAGCGTGGCAAAGGGCTTTTCCTCCAGCCAGTCCAGCCAATAGCGGTCCTCCGGGCCGTCATCCCATACGCCGCCAAAGTCGCCGCAGATGATGACATAGTCCTGCTTCGTCATGTCGGATTGGGCGGGGAAGAAGAGCGGCCGCAGCCGGGTAAAGTCGCCGTGGGTATCGCCCGTAATAAAAATTGCCATTTGGGTTCCTCCCGGTTTTGATCTGGCGCCGCACGGGGCAGAGCGCTTGGAAAAACAGACATTGCCATATTGGAGTTTATCACAAAAAGTCAAGGATTGACAGATTCAAACAAAAAAAATTTTTTTATGCCGCCAGAGGGAGCGGGCCGTTAAGAGGGCATAAAGAAAGCGACAAAATCATGTTAAGATATGAAACGCCGGCCTGTTATAATCTGTTAAAATAGGGCTTTGGTTCTTTTCAGCTCTTGACAAAGGGAGTACAATCTTTTGAGGAAGGGGAGCGGGGCCACGCTTCCCGGGAAAAGTGTGAGAGAAGGCGTATGAATGAAACAGTATAAAAAAGGGTTGACGCTGTGGCTGATCGCCATTCTGGTCCTGTTGGCCGGCGCGCTGCTCACTGGTTCGCCGAGCCGGACGGAGAGCGTGCAGGAGGCCATGCGGGA
Source organism: Lawsonibacter sp. (assembly GCA_022798855.1). GTDB lineage: Bacteria > Bacillota > Clostridia > Oscillospirales > Oscillospiraceae > Lawsonibacter. The sequence continues at coordinate 16,790 of JAAWNI010000002.1, forward strand.
CGCGGTGCTCCACAACGTGAACCGGATCAGCCTGTTTGGGCTGAAGGAAGTGAACCCAGGGCTGATCTCCGCCTTTGTGGTAACGGCGGTGCTGCTGATCCTGGCGGTGGGGATCCGGGTGTTTGTCATCCCTCGATTCCAGTATATTCCGGGGAGGTTCCAGATTTTGCTGGAGGAGTGGGTGAGCCTGTTCAACGGCATGGCCAAGGACAGCAGCCCCCGCCGGTTCGGGTTTTTAAGCGCTTACATCTTCGCCGTGGGCGCGTTCATCTTTGTGGGTACGCTCTTTGAGCTGCTGGGGCTCCAGGCCATCACGGTCCACGGCCATCCCATCACCCTGCCGGCCCCGCTGTCCGACGTAAACGCGGCCATCGCTGCGGGGACGCTGTCCTATATGGTCATCCTCTCCGGCGGCATCGTCAACAATGGGATGAACGGAGTCAGCAAGACGCTGAAAGAGTTCTCGCTGCCCATCTCCATGAGCTTCCGGCTCTTCGGCGCGCTGCTCAGCGGCCTGCTGGTGACCGAGCTCGTGTACTACTATATCAGCCTCAGCTTTGTGCTCCCGGTGGCGGTGGGCGTGCTGTTCACCCTGCTCCACGCCGTCATTCAGACATATGTGCTTACCATGCTGGTGTCGATGTACTATGGCGAGGTGTCTGAGCCAGACCCGCCCAAGCCGCCCAGGGAGAAACGGAAAAAACGCAAAAAGACCCGCGGCGCGGGGACATAACAACGAGGGGGATTTTGTCATGAAACATATGTGGAAACGAATCTTGATGGTAAGCGGCGCCCTGATGCTCGCGCTGTCCCTGGCGGCGCCCGCCTTTGCCGATGAGCCCGCACAGGCCGGCCCGGCAGCCGCTGTGGACGCTGTAGAGGACCAGGGCGAGGGAATGACCACCGGCATGAAGGCCATCGCCGTGGCGTTGGCCATCGGCCTCGCCGCCGGCGGCGGCGGCATCGGCATGGGGCTGGCCACCGCCAAGTCGGCGGAGGGCATCTCCCGGCAGCCCGAAGCGGAGGGAAAGATCAGGACCATGATGATGCTGGGCCTGGTCTTTATTGAGACGGCCATCATCTACGCGCTTCTGGTGGTCATCCTCATTATCTTTGTACTGTAAGGCAGGTGAGCACCGTGCCGTTGAATATTGACTGGCAGCAGATTTTGCTGCACTGGATGAATCTGGCGATCCTTACCGGCGGGCTGTATTTCCTGCTCTGCAAGCCGGTGAAGCAGTTCATGGAGAAGCGGGAGGAGCACTACCGCCAGCTGGACCAGGAGGCCAGCGGGAAGCTGGCCGAGGCCAATCGGGTGAAGGCGGAGTATCAGGAGAAGATGGAAGCGGCCAAGGAGGAGATCCATCAGGCCAGGGCCAAGGCCCAGCAGACGGCCCAGCAGTCCGCCCAGGAGCAGCTGGCCCAGGCCCAGGAGCAGGCCAAACAGATCGTGGCCCGGGCCAGGGCGGAAGCCGAGCACAGCAAGGAGCGGGCTTTGAGGGAGTCCCAGAGGGAGCTGCGCAGGCTGGCGGCGGAGGCCACCAAGCGCCTGGCCCTCCAGAAGGACCCGTTCGACCAGTTCCTGGACCTGGCGGAGAGGGGAGAGGACGATGAGGAGTGAGAGAAGCCATCTGAACGCCCTGCTGTGCAGCGCCCAGGAGCCCAGCCAGGAGCAGCTGAAGCGCTTCACCCGGTTTCTGGAAAAGAAGTATGGGCGGAAGGTCCCCCTGCGCTGGGAGCAGGACGGCAGCCTGCGCTCCGGCTTCCGCCTTCAGGTGGGCTCCGACATCTACGACTGGACCCTGGACGGCCGGGTAAGGCAGTTCCAGGACTACCTGCGCCAGCTCCAGCCGGGGGCCCAGGACCTGCTGCCCCTGATGCGCCAGGCGGTGGAGGAGTGGAACCTGGCCGCCACCCCCGAGGAGATCGGCGAGGTGCTGACGGTGGACAGCGAGGTGGCCACCGTCAGCGGATTGGACCACGCCCAGTATGGCGAGATATTGATTTTCTCCTCCGGCGTCAAAGGCATGGTCCAGGACCTGCGCCAGGGGGAGCTGAGTTGCATCCTCTTTGGGGACAGCGAGGAGATTGCCGCCGGCAGCATTGTGCGCCGCACTCTGCGCACCGCGGCCATGCCGGTGGGAGAGGGCTATCTGGGCCGGATCGTGGACGCCACCGGGATTCCGGTGGACGGCAAGGGCAAAATTCTGGCCGAGTCCCACCGCCCTATTGAAGCCCAGGCCCCCGGCATCCTGGACCGCCAGCCCGTCAACACCCCGATGGAGACGGGCCTGCTGGCCATCGACTCCATGTTCCCCATCGGACGGGGCCAGCGGGAGCTGATTATCGGCGACCGACAGACGGGCAAGACCGCCATCGCCCTGGACACCATCCTGAACCAGAAGGGGAAGGACGTGGTATGCATCTATGTGGCCATCGGCCAGAAGACCAGCTCGGTGGCCCAGCTGGCGGAGAACCTGCGCCGGCGGGGCGCGATGGAGTATACGACAATCATCAGCGCCCCGGCCAGCGCCTCCGCGACCCTGCAATACATCGCCCCTTACGCCGGCTGCGCCCTGGGGGAGTACTTCATGTACCAGGGCCGGGATGTGCTCATCGTCTATGACGATCTGTCCAAGCACGCCATCGCCTACCGGACCCTCAGCCTGCTGCTGGAGCGCTCCCCCGGGCGGGAAGCCTATCCCGGCGACGTGTTTTACCTCCATTCCCGGCTGCTGGAGCGCTCCGCCCATCTGAGCGACCAGCTGGGCGGCGGCAGCATGACCGCCCTGCCCATTGTGGAAACGCAGGCGGGGGATGTGTCCGCCTATATCCCCACCAACATCATCTCCATCACCGACGGCCAGATTTTTCTGGAGGGCGACCTGTTCTTCTCCGGCCAGCGGCCCGCCGTCAATGTGGGCCTGTCCGTCTCCCGCGTGGGCGGCGACGCCCAGACCAAGGCGGTCAAGTCCGCCGCCGGGGCGATCCGCCTGGATTTGGCCCAGTACCGGGAGATGGCGGTGTTCACCCAGTTCTCCAGCGACCTGGACGAGGCCACCCGCCGCCAGCTGGTCTATGGACAGGGGCTGATGCGCCTGCTGCGCCAGCCCCAGTACGCCCCGCTGTCCCAGCATCAGCAGGTGGCCCTTCTGGTGGCCGCCCTGAACCATGTGATGCAGGATGTGCCCATAGAGCAGATGGATCAGTTCCGGACTGAGCTGCTGGACTATCTGGAGGAGCAGGCCCCCGACCTGTGCCGGCGGATTGACCGCACCGGCCGGCTTCCCGAGGAGGACCGGGAGGAGCTCCTGGACCTGTCCAGAAAGTTCCTGTCCCAGTTCCAGTCCGGCGAAAAGCAGGGGTGAGGGAGATGGCAGGCACAAAGGAGATTAAAACCCACATCGAGAGCGTTCAGGAGACGCAAAAAATCACCAACGCCATGTACCTCATCGCGGCCACCAAGCTGCGCAAGGCCAGGGCGGAGCTGGACAATACCCGCCCCTATTTCGAGGCCCTGCGGGGGGAGATCAAGAGCATTTTCCGCACTGTGAAGGATGTGGACAGCCGCTATTTTTACCCCGCCGACCCCCCTACCTCAGAGGGGGGGACCTACGGCTGCCTGGTCATCACCGCCGACAAGGGGTTGGCCGGCTCATACAACCAGAACGCCATTCGAGAGGCCGAGCGCCTGCTGGAGCAGCACCCCCACACCAAGCTGTATGTGGTGGGGGAGTATGGCCGGCGCTTTTTCGACCACCGGAACATCCCCATTGAGCACAGCTTTCTATATACCGCCCAGAACCCCACCATGGCCCGGGCCCGGGAGATCAGCGCCCTGCTGCTGGAGCAGTTTGACCGGGGGGACCTGCAAAAAATCTTTGTGGTGTACACCGATATGGAAAGCGGGGTGTCCTTCCAGGCCCGCTCCACCAGGCTGCTGCCTTTCCACCGGAATTACTTCGCCGCGCCCCGGACGGGGGAGCTGGTGGAGTGGGTGGAAATGGTCCCCAGCCCCACGGCGGTGCTGGAAAACATGATCCAGAGCTATGTGTCCGGCTTTATCTACAGCGCGCTGATTGACAGCTTCTGCTGTGAGCAGAACGCCCGCATGATGGCCATGGACAGCGCCAACCAGAACGCAGAGCAGCTGTTGGACGGCCTGTCCCTGCAATTCAACCGGGTCCGCCAGTCGGCAATCACCCAGGAAATCACCGAGGTTTCCGCCGGGGCCAAAGCCCAGCGCCAGAAGCGCGGGAAGGAGATGTGAACCAATATGGAACGAGGCATCATTGCGCGTATCTCCGGCCCTGTGGTGGACGTGGAGATCGTGAAGGGAGAGCTGCCCAGGCTGAGGGAGGAGCTCCAGGTGGAAAAGGACGGCGTCTACCGGGTGATGGAGGTGGCGCAGCACCTGAATCAGGACACGGTGCGGTGCATCATGCTCTCACCCAGCGAGGGGCTGGCCAGAGGATTGGCTGTGGATATTCCCGGCCACACCATCCAGGTCCCCGTGGGGGAGGCCACCCTGGGCCGGATGTTCAACGTGCTGGGCCAGCCCATCGACGGCGGCGGCCCGATTGGAGGGGACGCCCCCCTCCAGAGCATCTACCGCAAGCCCCCCACCTTTGAGGAGCAGAGCCCGGCGGTGGAGATTTTGGAGACGGGGATCAAGGTCATCGACCTGTTGGAGCCCTACCCCAAGGGGGGCAAGATCGGCCTGTTCGGCGGCGCCGGCGTGGGCAAGACCGTCCTGATTCAGGAGCTGATCCACAATGTGGCCACCGAACACGGCGGCTACTCCATCTTCACCGGCGTGGGCGAGCGCAGCCGTGAGGGCAACGACCTGTGGCGGGAGATGCGGGAGAGCGGCGTGCTGGATAAAACCGCCCTGGTCTTTGGACAGATGAACGAGTCCCCCGGCGTGCGTATGCGGGTGGCCCTGTCCGGGCTGACCATGGCGGAGCATTTCCGGGACCGGGCCCACAAGGACGTCCTGCTGTTTATTGACAATATTTTCCGCTTTGTCCAGGCCGGCAGCGAGGTATCCACCCTGCTGGGCCGGATGCCTTCCGCCGTGGGCTACCAGCCCACGCTGGCCAATGAGATGGGCCAGCTCCAGGAGCGGATCACCTCCACCAAAAACGGCTCGGTCACGTCAGTCCAGGCGGTGTATGTCCCCGCGGACGACCTGACCGACCCGGCCACCGCCACCACCTTCGCCCATCTGGACGCCACCACCGTGCTCAGCCGCAAGATTTCTGAGCAGGGCATCTATCCGGCGGTGGACCCCCTGGCTTCCTCCTCCCGGATTCTGGAAGCCGACGTGGTGGGGAAGGAGCACTACCGCATCGCCCGGAAGGCCCAGGAAATTTTGCAGAAATACCGGGAGCTGCAGGATATCATCGCCATTTTGGGTATGGACGAGCTGAGCGAGGAGGACCGGAAGACCGTGTTCCGGGCCAGGCGGCTCCAGCGCTTCCTGGCCCAGCCCACCCACGTGGCGGAGAAATTCACCGGCATCCCCGGGGTCTACGTCCCGCTGCGGGACACGCTGGAGAGCTTCGGCGCCCTTGTGGACGGTGAGCTGGACCAGTATCCGGAGGGGGCCTTCTACAACGTGGGCACCTGGCGGGACGTGGTGGAAAAGGCCAGGAAGATGGAAGCGGGGGAGATCTGATGGAGGTCTTTCAGGTACATATTCTGGCCGCGGACCGGACCTTTTATGAGGGGCCCTGCCTCAGCCTGACCATCCCCACCAACGACGGAGAGCTGGGGATCCTGGCCCACCACAGCAGCATGATTGCCGCCGTCCTGCCCGGCACGCTGCGCTATCAGGCTCCGGGCCAGCCCGTCCAGACGGCGGCGGTTTCCCCAGGGATGGTGAAGATCGCCCATAACGACGTGCTGGTGCTGGTGGATTCCGCCGAGCGCCCGGAGGAGATTGACGCCGCCCGGGCCCAGCGGGAGGCGGACGAAGCCCGGGAGATTTTGCTGCAAAAAAAGAGCCGTCAGGAGTACCAGATCGCCCAGGCCGCTCTGGCGCGGGCGCTGAACCGCCTGCAAGTGAAATCCGCCTACGGAAACCGGTTTTAAACGCTTTTTTGGCATCATAAATAAGCTGTAAAAAGGGTGTATTGATTGGCTCAATACACCCTTTTCCGTTGGCCCGCGGAGATACTATAGCAATTATCAGAATTGCTGGCAAATGTAGGGCGGGACGACCTCGGCCCGCCGTCCTGCCGCAAACGGCGCGCCGGATCGTTGCGCCCTATGGAGTGCCTTTGTCAGCAATTTTGGATCCTGCTATAAACAGGCTCTTAGGATTGGCCCTGTCCCTTTCGGCTCTTCCAGACGGCGGCCAGGATATCCTTCAAAACCAGGAAGGCGTCCAGCTCGCTGTAGCCTCGCTCACGCTTCAGCTCCTGAATCAGTCCGTCCAGCTTGAGGGCATAATAGTCCACGTTCACCTCCTGGCGGTAGGATAGCAGGATGGGGTATTTTTTGCCCCAGGCCTTGGTCCAGTCGATTTTTTCCTCCAGGGCGGCGCTGGTCCGCTCAATGGCCTGCTGGACCTCCTCCACGTCCATGTCAAAGTCGATGAGCTCGTCCAGGGACAGGTGGTACAGCAGGGCCAGCCGCTTGGATTGGCGAATGTCGGGGAGCGTCTCGCACGTCTCCCACTTTGAGATGGTCTGACGGCTTACCCCCAGCTTTTCCGCCACCTCCTCCTGGGAAAGGCCGCGCTTCTTCCTCGCCTGAAATAAACTGTTTCCTAAATCCATAAATGGCACCTCTTTCTCTTTGGGATATCCACAGTATAGAAGATTTCGGGGGAAACCGCCACCAATTTTCCCTTGCGGTTTGGAGCGGATTCTTAACATAGGGGGGAGAAGCCGCCCCAAAATGTTATCATTTGCCCCTTCCGGAACACAAAGGAGAAATTATAGGGGAAAGAGCGTGGCCTAAAAGGGTATTGACAGGTAAGGAATAACATTCTATAATTGAAACGACAAACAGCGACAATTTAAAGAGGGACGCTCAAGATTATGTTTCAACAGGTTGCTTTGGAAAAACTGGAGGATTATTTCAGGCCCCTTTCCGAACGGCGTGAGAGGTGCGTCTATTTTTACCGTTTTACTGGGCTCTCGCCGGAGGCGGCCGGTTTTATCCGGCGGTACTATGAGGCGGCGCTGCGGGGCGGCGTCGTCATTGACGGGCGGCTCCCCAACCCGGACGCCGGACAGTTGGCGTATTTTTCCGAGATCATGGGGATGGATTTCCAAATGGACCGGGCCTTTTTATCCGCGAAACTGGGGAAATGGCTGCCCCGGATGTCCGCCGGACAGCGGGAAGCGGTGGTTTCCGCCATTTTTTATACCTTTGAGGACATGCTGCGCCGGGGCAAGAATGAAAATATTTTGAAAAACGCGTATATAAAATATATGTGTTGGCTTTACTATAAATTTGAACGGATTGTCAATCAATTGGGCGGAGAAGTTCTCCCAAAAATTCTCTATGACGGAGAGGTTAGCTATTACGAACTGCAACTTTTGACCGTCCTGTCAAAGGCTGGCGCCGACATCGTGGTATTGGAGCGGGGCAGCGGGTATCATCAGTTGGACCCCGCTTCTGAATATTCCCGGCTCTACCAGGGGGAGGGTCTGGCCGGCTTTCCGCCCCAGTTCAGCTTAAAGGGGCTCCAGGCCGAGCTCACCCGGGAGGCGAACCGGCAGCGGCTGTACGGCCCCCTCCCCAAGGTGGAGGCCTGCACAAACGCTTGGATGAAGAAGCCGGAGCTGAGCGAGGCGCTGACCCCGGTGGGAGCCCGTGGCAGCGGGGAGGGGTTTTTCTACAACTGCTTCCTGGCGCAGTACGGCGTGTCGGACAAGCTCACCTTTTCCGGCGACCTTTTTGCTTTTTATAAGCGGCTGACGGGGGAGAAGCGGCGGGTCTGCGTGGTCAGCGGCGGGATTCCCATCCCCGCGCCGGAGGAGATCGCCGCCATTCAGCGGAAAAACTACGCCAATGTGGAGCAGCTGGCCGGCGGCCTGGCCCAAAATATCCGCTTTCCCGCTGATGCGGAGCTCCAGCGCCTTATGGTCAAGGCCTTTGTGGACCTTGTGCTGGACGGCGGGGGGCAGCCGGGGAACACCCTGCCCAAGATGACCAACCAGGCGGTCTACCTCCTGTGCTGGCTAAGGCGCTACCAGAAGGAGCTGTTTGCCGGCTGGAAGCTGCCGGAGGTTTCGGTGTTTATCCTCTTTGGACGGTGCGCCACAGACCCTGAAGCGCGGTTCCTGCGCCTGCTGGCGCGGCTGCCGGTGGATGTGCTGCTGATTCAGCCCAGCCTGAACGAGGGGGGCTGCCTGCGGGACGAGAACCTGCTGGAGCTGCGCCGTGAGAACTCCCTCGCGGTGAAGGAATTTCCCTCGGAGAACACGCAGGCGCGGGTGAGCACGGCGGCCTATCAGGCGGAGCGGGACCTGGACGACCTGATGTATCAGGACTCGGGGCTCTACCGGAATCAGCAGTACGCCAAGGCGGAGACGGTGATCCTCCGGACCATGTACGAGGAGATCGGGCTGCTCTGGGACCAGGAGCTGAAATACCGGCCCACATTCCAGACGGCCAACGGCGTTGTGACCATCCCCGTGCTGCTGGAGAAGGTCTGCGGCGTGAAGGACGGGCAGACCGCCCAGTACTGGCAGGAAATCAAAAAGCTGATCACCCCGGACACCCTGGTGGTTTCCGGCCTGCCGTGGCTCAAACCCCTGGAGGGGAATCCCATCAAGCCCTACGCCACCCAGTTTTTGCACAACGGGAAGCTGCTGAAAAGCAAGATCAAGGGCCATAAGGCCTACCCCTACGGCATTTTGCGGGGGGAGATGCAGGACTATCTGCTGGACAAGCTCCAGCTGCTGCTGGACCGGCGGCTCATCGCGGGCACCTATCAGAACGGCACGGAGTATACCGCTGTGGCCGTGGCCCTGAATTTGAAAAAGGAACTCCTCCGGCTGATCCAGAAGTTTGACTTTACCAGGAAAAACCCCAAGCTGATTGTAATCAACACGGCGGAGGAGGTCCTGTCCCTGGAGGACAGCATCCAGTTCGCCTTCCTGAATCTGGTGGGGTTTGACATCCTCTTCTTTGTCCCCACGGGGTATCAGTGCATTGAGCGGTATTTTACCCAGCCTTTCGCCAACGAGCAGCAGATCGGCGAGTATCTTTACGACCTCGCCCCGCCTGATTTCAACACGGTCCAGACGCGGGGGCGCAATCCAATCAGAAAACTATTCGGAAGGAGCAATTGACTATGGGATTAGATTTTAACAGGCCCTCCTCCGGGCCGGCCCCCGTTTTGGAGGTGGCGCCCGCCCAGGGGCAGGAGGAGTACCAGGCCTACGACGTGGAGGCCGACAGAAGGCAGATGACCCAGATCATGGTCAATTCCCCCGAGGTGGACTCCCTGGCCAGCCAGATCGAGGTCTACAACCTGGAGACTATCGTGTCCTTCGGCAGCGGTGCGGCCGAGGAGATATCCAAGTGCTCAGACGTCATCCTGAACAGTATGAACATGTCCCAGCTGGACGACTCCAGCGCCATGCTCACCACCCTGGCGAAAATCATGGACAAGTTCGACATTGAGGAGATCAAGGACAACCCCGGCCTGTTTGGAAAGCTGTTCGGCAATCTGCGCAGGCAGCTGGATAAGATACTGGCCAAATACCACACCATGGGCGACGAGGTGGACAAGATTTATGTCCAGCTGAAGCAGTACGAGTCGGAGATCAAGCAGTCCAACCGGAAGCTGGAGGACATGTTCCAGGCCAACGTGGGCTACTACCACGAGCTGGTGAAGTATATCCTGGCCGGTGAGCAGGGCTGCCGGGAGCTGGAGGAGTACATCGCCCAGCGGAGGGCGGAGATGGAATCCACGGGGGACGCCTCCATCCAGTTTGACCTGACCACCCTGGAGCAGGCGCTGATGATGCTGGAGCAGCGCACCCAGGACCTGCGCACCGCCGAGAGCGTGGCGATGCAGTCCATCCCCATGATTAAGACCATGCAGTTCAGCAACATGAACCTGGTCAGAAAGATCAACTCCGCCTTTATCATCACCCTGCCTGTGTTCAAGCAGGCCCTGACCCAAGCCATCATGCTCAAGCGCCAGCGCATCCAGGCGGAGGCCATGTCCGCCCTGGACGACAAGACCAATGAGATGCTCATCCGCAACGCCCAGAACACCGCCGAGCAGTCCAAGATGACCGCCCGCCTGGCCTCCGGCAGCTCCATCAAGATCGAGACGCTGGAGAAGACCTGGCAGACCATCGTCAAGGGCATCGACGAGACGCGGCAGATTCAGGAGAACGCCCGCAAGCAGCGGGTGGACGACCAGAAGCGCCTGGAGACGATCAAGGCGGAATTTAACAGCAGATACCACATGCCAAAATAAATATTAAGAAAACGGAGGAATCAACTTATGGCAATCAATCTGAGCAAGGGTCAGAAGGTAGATCTGACGAAGGGGAACCCGGGGCTTTCCAAAATTGTGGTTGGCCTGGGCTGGGACGTAAACGCCTTTGATTCCGGCGCCGCCTTCGACCTGGACGCCGCCGCCTTTATGGTGGGCGGCAGCGGCAAGTGCCCAACCGAGAAGGAGTTTGTCTTCTACGGCAACCTGGAGCACCCCAGCGGCTCCCTGAAGCACATGGGCGACAACCTCACCGGCGAGGGCGACGGCGACGACGAGCAGATCGTGGTGGACCTGGCGAAGGTTCCCGCCAATGTGGAGCGCATCGCCTTCACCGTGACCATCTACGACGCCGAGTCCCGCAACCAGAATTTCGGCCAGGTGTCCAACTCCTATATCCACATTCAGGACATGGCCTCCGGCACGGACCTGATCCGCTATGACCTGGGGGAGGATTTCTCCATTGAGACGGCCATCGTGGTGGGCGAGCTGTACCGCTACAACGGCGAGTGGAAGTTCAACGCCATCGGCAGCGGCTTCCAGGGCGGCCTGGCGGCGCTGTGCGGCCACTACGGCATCGACGTTGCGTAAAGGAGGGAGCGATATGCCTGTCAATCTGCAAAAGGGGCAGAAGGTAAGCCTATCAAAGAGCGCGCCCGGCCTGACAAAGGTGGTCGTGGGCCTGGGCTGGGACGTCAACCAGTTCGACACCGGCGGCGACTTCGACCTGGATGCCGCCGCCTTCCTCCTGGGGGACAGCGGCAAGGCCGCTAGCTCCAGCGACTTCGTGTTCTACGGCAACTTGAAGCACAGCTCCGGCGGCGTGGAGCATCTGGGCGACAACCTCACCGGCGCCGGCGACGGGGACGACGAGCAGATCAAAGTCGACCTGGCCAAGCTGCCCCCGTCCGTGACCCATGTGGCCTTTACCGCCACCATCTACGACGCGGAAGCCCGCCGGCAGAATTTCGGCATGGTGAACAACGCCTTTATCCGGATTTACAACGAGGCCACCGGGGAGGAGCTGCTGCGGTATGATTTGGGGGAGGACTTCTCCATTGAAACCGCCGTGGTGTTCGGCGAGCTCTACCGGAACAACGGCGAGTGGAAGTTCAACGCCATTGGCAGCGGCTACCAGGGCGGCCTGGCGGCGCTGTGCGCCAACTATGGCGTGGATGTGGAATAAGAGGAGGGGGAGCACATGGCAATCAGTCTGGAAAAAGGAAAAAAGGTCAGCCTGAAAAAGGGCGGGTCGGCCGGACTGGGCGAGATTCTGGTCAACCTGAATTGGAACACCAAGCCCGCCAAAAAGGGGCTGCTGGGCGGTTTGTTCGGCGGCGGCCAGGGGATTGATTTGGACCTGGGCTGTCTCTTCGAGCTCAAGGACGGCCGGAAGGGCGTGGTCCAGGCGCTGGGCAACGCCTTCGGCTCGCTGAACCAGCCCCCCTACATCGCCCTGGACGGCGACGACCGCACAGGGGCGGTGACTACAGGGGAGAACCTGCGCATCGACGGCAACCAGATCGCCCTGTTCAAGCGGATACTGGTCTACACATTTATCTACGAGGGAGTCGCCAACTGGCAGCAGGCTGACGCTACGGTCACCATCAAGTACCCCGGCGCCGAGGATCTGATTGTAAAGATGGACTCCTACAACTCCAACGACATTATGTGCGGCCTGGTGCTGCTGGAGAATGTGAACGACGAGACGTTCAGTGTGGAAAAAATCGTGCAGTTCTACTCTGGCCACCCGGCGCTGGACGCCGCCTTCCACTGGGGGATGCGGTGGCAGGCCGGAAGAAAATAACATCAACTGGGAGGAATTTACCATGTCTGTAAGCTTGCAGAAGGGCCAAAAGGTCAGTCTGACCAAGGACAACGCCGGGCTGGGTACGGTGGTCGCCGGCCTGGGCTGGGACGAGGTCAAGAAAAAAGGGGGATTTCTGGGCGGCCTGCTGGGCGGCGGCGGCCAGGCTGAGATCGACTGCGACGCCTCCGCGCTGCTGCTCCAAAACGGAAAGCTGATGGACAAAAAGGACATCATCTTTTTCGGGAATTTGACCCACCCCTCCGGAACGGTCCGCCACATGGGCGACAACCTGACCGGCGCCGGCGACGGGGACGACGAGCAGATCGTCATCGACCTGGCCAACGTCCCCGCCGAGTACGACCGCATCGTGCTGGTGGTGAACATCTACCAGGCCGTTCAGCGGCGGCAGAATTTCGGCATGATCGAGAACGCGTTCATCCGCATTGTGGACGCGCGGAACAACCAGGAGCTGTGCAAGTACAATCTCACCGAGAACTACAACGGCATGACCGCCATGATTTTCGGCGAAATATACCGCCACAACGGCGAGTGGAAGTTCAACGCCATCGGACAGGGCACCACCGACCCCGGACTGGGCGAGCTGGTCGGCCGGTATATTTAACGCTCTGCCTGTTATTTGAATCACAGGGAAGAGAGGAGGGCCTCAAGTCCTCCCTCTTTCCTGATATTTTAGAGGAGAAAAGCTCATGCACTTCAATGGACTATCTGACAAGCAGGTTGCCGAATCCAAGGAAAAATATGGCAGCAACCTGATTCCTGACTCTGAACCGACCACCTTTTGGGCCGAATTTAAAGAGACTTTTGGCGACCCCATGATCCGGATTTTGCTGGCCATTGCGGTCCTGATGATTGCCATGTGCGCCTTTGGCTACGCGGAGATCTATGAGCCGGTGGGCACCATCGTTGCCGTTTTGATTGTGGCCTTTGTGTCGGCCAAGACGGGCGTGGCCAGCGACACGAAATACCGGGAACTGAAAGACAGCACGAAAAAGGACCAGTGCAAGGTCTACCGAAACGGCGTGATCTCCGTGATTGACGTGGACGACGTGGTGGTGGGCGACAAGGTTCTGCTCCAGTCGGGCGACAAGATTCCGGCGGACGGCGTGCTGGTCCGGGGCGGGCTGAAAGTGGATAATTCCGCCCTGAACGGCGAAGCTGAGGAGTGCGCCAAGACCGCGGCGGAGGGGGAGTTCCGCCTGGCGGAGGAGATCACAGGCGACACCTTTGTGGACGCCCACTCCCTGTTCCGGGGGGCGGTGCTCTTCGACGGCGAGGGCGTGATGGACGTTCAGAAGGTGGGCCTGTCCACCATGATGGGGAAGATGGCCCAGGAGATGCAGGACGATGAGCCGGACTCCCCCTTGAAAGTCAAGCTGTCCAAGCTGGCCGACATGATTTCCCGGTTCGGGTATATCGGCGCCGTTGTGATCGCGGTGATGTATCTGGGCTATTTTGTCCTGTCCGCCGGCGGGTTCGGGCCCTACTTTGCCCAGGACGCGGCTGAAATCATCAAGGACGTGGTGGAAGCGGTGTCCCTGGCCATTGTGATTATTGTCTGCGCGGTGCCCGAGGGCCTGCCCCTGATGATATCCCTGGTGCTGATGCAGAACACCAGCAAAATGCTGGACCACAACGTACTGGTGAGGAAGGCGGAGGGCATTGAGACGGCCGGCTCCCTAAACATCCTGTTCAGCGACAAGACGGGCACCATCACAAAGGGCCACCTGGAGGTGGTGGAGTTCTTCACCGCCGACGGCATCTCCATCCCCCTTGCGGAGCTGGCCCAGCACGGCAAGATCAAGGGCCTGCTGGACCTGGCCATCGGAAAAAATACCCAGTCCATGTTTGACGCCGGGGGCCGGGTGATCGGCGGCAACGCCACGGACCAGGCCTTGGTGAAGTTCCTGGGGGCGGACGTGCTCAACCGGCTGGCGGAGACTTACACCGCCGCGCGGACCCAGAGCTTCAACTCCGCCAACAAGTTCAGCCAGGCCTACCTCCAGGAGCTGGGCAAGACCTTTTACAAGGGTGCGCCGGAGAAGTTTTTGGCCTCCTCCGGAAAGTACCTCAGCCTGAACGGAGACATCCACGTGGTGGACCCGGACCAGCTCAGCGCGAAGATCGACGAGCTGGCCGGCCGGTCCATGCGCGTGCTGGCCTTTGGCTACTCCGACCGGGAGATGACGGTGGACCAGATTAACTCCGACACCACTTTGATCGGCTTCTTTGGGATTCGGGACGATGTCCGGCCGGAGGCCCGGGAGGCCATCGCCGCGGTGCAGGACGCGGGAATCCAGGTGGTGATGATCACCGGGGACCGGCTGGAAACCGCGGTGGCCATCGCCAAGGACGCGGGCCTGCTGAAATCCCAGAACGACGTGGCGCTGACCTCCGGCCAGCTGGGCAAGCTGTCCGACGAGGAGGTCAAGGAGCTCATCCCCAGGATTCGGGTGATTGCCCGGGCCCTGCCCACCGACAAGTCCAGAATGGTCCGGCTCTGCCAGGAGATGAACCTGGTGGTGGGCATGACCGGCGACGGCGTCAACGACTCCCCCGCCTTGAAGCGGGCCGATGTGGGCTTTGCCATGGGCAGCGGCACGGAAGCGGCCAAGGAGGCCGGCAAGATTGTGGTCCTGGACGACAATTTCCGGTCCATTAAGGACGCCATCTGGTATGGCCGTACCATTTATCACAACATTTTGAAGTTCTGCAAGTTCCAGCTGGTAATCAATGTGGCCGCCGTTGTGGTCAGCGCCATCGCCCCCTTCTTCGGGGTGGAGGAGCCCTTGAAGGTGACCCATCTGCTGTTTGTCAACCTGGTAATGGACGGCCTGGGGGCCATCATGCTGGGCAACGAGCCGGCCCAGGAGCGCTATATGCAGGAAAAACCCCGCAGAAGGGACGAGAGCATTGTCAGCAAGGCTATGATGGTCCAGATTGTGGCCATGGGCATATGGCTGACCGTTTTGAGCTTTATCTTCCTGAAGCTCCCCCTTTTCGACCAGTTCTTCGACACGATGGAGCAGAAGCTCTCGGCCTACTTTGTGCTGTTTATCTGGGCCGCCCTGTTCAACGGCTTTAACGTCAGGGACGAGGGCTTTGATATCTTCAAGGGCCTGAACGAGAACACAGGCTTTATGAAGGTGTTTATTGCCATCATCCTGGTGCAGGCGGTGATTGTGAACGCCGGGCTGATCCCCGTGGCCGCCTTCGGCTGGATTGGAAACATGTTCAGCTGCGTCCCATTCAGCGCCGTTGGCTGGTGCGTGGTGGCGGCGCTGGCCGTGACGATGATTCCAGTGGATATGGTCCGGAAGATGATTTTTAAGTAAATGTTCATTAGACACAAGGGCTTCCCCGGTCTTGGGGAAGCCCCTTGCCGGACACTTTAGATAGGCGGGTGGAGTGCCGTGAAAAAACTGCAATACAATTCGCCGGTGGTCCTCAGCTATTTTCTGATCTCCCTGCTGGCGCTGGGCTTGGGGTATCTGACGGACGGCTGGACAACCTGGCACCTTTTTTCTGTCTACCGGTCGCCGCTGGCCGACCCTCTGACCTATGTCCGATTTTTCGGCCATGTCCTGGGCCACGCGGACCTGGATCATTTCCTGGGCAATATGCTGCTGATGCTGGTGGTGGGGCCGCCGCTGGAGGAGAAGTACGGCAGCTCCACGCTGCTGGCGGGCATCGCCCTGACGGCCCTGGTTTCCGGGCTGCTCCAATTCATATTCTTCCCCGGCGCGGCGCTGCTGGGGGCCAGCGGAATCGTGTTTATGCTCATTATGCTGTCCTCCCTGTCCGGCATGAAGAGCGGCGGGATTCCTCTGACCCTGTTGCTGGTGGCCCTGCTGTATCTGGGCCAGGAGGTCTATTCCATCCTCTTCGTGCGGGACAGCGTGGCCAACTTCATGCACATCGTGGGCGGCGCCTGCGGGACGCTTTTCGGCTTCGCCCTGGCGAAAAAGGGCCAAAAATTTTAGGGCTGTTTGACGGGCGTCAGTTGGCCCCACACAAAACGGAGTGATGCTTATGCCGGACTATTCCCAAAACGATCTCCTGCGGGTGGCCAAGCGGGTCCGCAACGCCAAAAGGAGCTACCTCCTGGTCAACCCGCTCCAGGGGAAGCACATCCCGGTGAGTCCGGCGAGGTCCCTGGAGATGATGAATACCCTGGGGGGCCGTCTGGCCGAAGCATATCCGGGGGCCCGCCTGGTCATCGGCTTTGCCGAGACGGCGACGGCCATCGGCGCGGCGGTGGCCAGCCGGTTCCCGGGGGAGTGCGTGTACCTGCACACCACCCGGGAGGAGCCCCCCCAGGTGGGGGAGTGGGTGCTGTTCTCTGAGGAGCACAGCCACGCTGTGGAGCAGAAGCTCTGCGGGGACAGCCTTGCCCGCTGGCTTGAGGACACGGAGAGCGTCATCCTTGTGGACGACGAGATTTCCACCGGAAAGACCCTAATCAATATGGTCCGGCAGCTCCGGGAAAGATACCCCGCCCTCTGGAGCAAAAAGCTGGTGGCGGCCTCTCTGCTGAACCGGGTTTCGCCGGAGCACGAGGAGCGGCTGGCGGAAGCGGGTATCCGCTGCGAGTATCTGGTCAAGGTGGTGGATGATGGAGCCGATGAGGCCGCCGCCCTCCTCCAGGTGGAGGAAGCCGGCCCTGCGGAGGGGGCGGACAGGGCCTTTGGGCGGATGTCTCTGGACTGCGGCCCGTTCCCAGACCCCCGGGAGGGGGTACGGATCCAGGACTATCTGGCCTACTGCCAGGGGCTGGCCCGGGCCTTTTTGTCCCGCGCCGGACTTGCCGGCATGGAGCGGGTGGTGGTGCTGGGGACGGAGGAGTGCATGTACCCCGCCCTTGTCCTGGGCCGAATGCTGGAGGAGCGGGGCCTGTCCGTAAAGTGCCACGCCACCACCAGAAGCCCCATCGGAATCTGCGGCCGGCCTGGCTACCCCATTACGTCCGGGAAGAAGCTCAGCAGCTTCTACGGGGGCCAGCGGGACACCTACATTTATAATATCTCCCCCTGCGACGGGCTGATTGTGGTGTCGGACGCCCCCGTCTGCCAGACGAAGGCGCTGAACCAGCTGGCCGCCCTCTGGGAGGAGCGGGGCTGCAAGCGGATTTTTTTCATTCAGGGAGGAAGCGATGTTTGGTACTTATAGAGACGGCGACGTCAAAATACTGCTGAAAGACATCACCGGCATGGTGGAGCCCCTGGGGACCCGGGAGCGGGAGGAGCGAATCCAGGGGGGCGTGCACTACTCGGAGATGCTGCCCATCGAATACGTGCCCTCGCCCGCCTACTTGTCGGCCTACCGGGACGCCCTGGCCAGATACGCCGGCATGACGGCGGAAGCAGTGGCCGCTGTGGCCGAACAGATATGGCGGGACAAGGGGGAGAACGCGGCGCTTGTCTCCCTGGCCCGGGCGGGCACCCCGATCGGCGTTTTGATCAAGCGGTATCTGGCCTTCCGGTACAACGCCGCGGTGGAGCACTACACCATTTCCATCATCCGTGGGCGGGGCATTGACCATGTGGCGATGGAGTACATTTTGAAGCGGCACAGGCCGGAGCACATTCAGTTTGTGGACGGCTGGACCGGGAAGGGGGCCATTCAAAATGAGCTGAATCAGGCCATGAGGGAGTACCCGGGCGTGGAACCCGGCCTTGCGGTCCTGTCCGACCCGGGCCTGCTGGCCGGAAAGCGGGGGACCCACGACGACTTCCTCATCGCCAGCTCCTGCCTGAACGCCACGGTGTCCGGCCTGCTGAGCCGCACCTTTTACCGAAAGGACATCATCGGCCCCGGCGAGTTCCATGGGGCGGCCTTTTACAGGGAACTGATGGATGAGGATTTGACCTACTCCTTCATTGACGCTGTGGAGCGCCGCTTTCCGCCGGAGGGCGGCTGTCCGGAGGGGGCGCCCGACGCCTCCGCCAGCGCCGGGGAGGAGATTGACGGCATCTGCGCCCGCTTCGGGATTGGTGACCGGAATCTGGTGAAGCCTGGAATCGGAGAAGCCACCCGGGTGCTCCTGCGCCGGGTGCCCTGGAAGGTCCTGGTCCACAGCCTGAGCGACGAGGACCACCTGGGGCACCTCTATCAGCTGGCGGAGGAGAAGGGGGTCCCGCTGGAGGAGTACCCACTGGCGCGCTACCGGGCCTGCGGCCTAATCCGCGCCCTGGCGGATAATTGAGATGGGCGGGGTCTTATTTGCCAGCGACCTGGACAACACTCTGTTATTCTCCCACAGGCATAGGCAGGACACGGACCGGTGCGTGGAGTATCTGGAGGGGAAGGAGCAGGGGTTCTTCACCCGGCGGTCGCTGGAGCTGCTGCCCCTGGTGCGCCAGCGGGCGCTGTTTGTCCCGGTGACCACCCGGTCGGTAGCCCAGTACCGGCGCATCATGTGGCCGGAGTCCTGCGCCCCCCGGTACGCGGCGGCGGCCAATGGTGGAATCCTGCTGGTGGACGGGGAGGAGGATCAAGCGTGGTCCGCCCGGACCCGGGAGCTGGCCGCCCCCTGGCGGGAGGAGCTGCTGGAGCTGCTCGGCCGCCTGCCGGAAGCCCCTATGCTGAGGCGCTGCCGGATGGTGGATGGCCTGTACCTCTTCGCCGCCTGCGACGACGGGGAGAGCGCCCAGGCCGGCGGGCGCTTTTTCGCGGGCCGGACCACTCTGGACATCCAGGTGTCGGGGCGGAAGGCCTACTTTTTTCCGCCGCCGCTGAATAAGGGGATGGCTGTCGCCCGGCTGAAGGAGAGATTCCAGCCGGAGAAGACGGTCTGCGCCGGCGACAGCGTAATCGACGTGCCAATGCTCCGGGCCGGAGACGTGGCGCTCCTTCCCAGCGGGGAGCTGCTGGGGGAGGGGGGCGGACTGCGGGTCCACAGCGGAGGCGGGCGGTTCCCGGACTTCGTCCTGGAATCTGTGCTGAAAGAGATACCGCCGCCTTGGCCTTCGGGAGGGGCGGCGGCAAGTGATGAAGAGGTTTTCTAACAATGAGTCGAGAGATTACTGGTTATGACGTGGGCGCTCTGATGTACTGCCCCGCCAACGGCCACAAGGGCATTGTGGACGCGCTGCGGGAGGAGCGGTTTTCCCGCCCCTTTTCCCTGGCCTTCTGCCTGGAGGACACGGTGCGGGAGGACGCGGTGGAGTTGGCGGAGAGGGAGCTGTACCAGACCCTGGAGCGCATCACAGCCGCCCGGAGGGAGGGATATTTTTACCTCCCCCTGATTTTTGTGCGGGTCCGCTCGCCCAGGCAGATGGAGGAGCTGGCACACCGGTTCCGCCCTTTCTCTGATATTCTGACGGGCTTTATCCTGCCCAAGTTTTTCATTGAGAACTGCGGCGCGTATATTGAGGTGATACAAGGGGCCGGGGCGGATTACTACTATATGCCCATCTTTGAGTCCGCATCCATGATCGACCTCCGGCACCGGTACGACCGTCTGGCTGAGGTCAGGGACCGCATGGAAGCTGTGTCCGGCCGGATTTTGAACGTCCGGGTGGGGGGAAACGACTTTTCCCACGCCTTTGGCCTGCGGCGGCAGGTGGATCAGACAATCTATCAGCTCCGGCCCGTGGCCAGCCTGCTCACCGACATCGTGACCACCTTTGCCAGCCGCTATGTGGTGGCCGGTCCGGTCTGGGAGTACTTTGCTGGAAGCGGCTGGGAGTCCGGCCTGCGGCGGGAGATGGAGCTGGACCTGCTGTGCGGCTTTGTGGGTAAGACCGTCATCCACCCCAACCAGATTGCGGTGGTCAACGACTGCCTGAAGGTCTCCGCCGCGGACTATCAGGACGCGTGCCATATTCTGAACTGGGAGCCGGACAGCTTCCAACTGGTGTCCTCCAGCGCGGAATCGACCCGGATGAACGAGTACAACACCCATTTCCGCTGGGCGGACCGGATCGTCCGTCTGGCGCAGGTGTATGGAGTCAAGGACAGCCCGGCCTGAGGGACGGACGCAAGATTTATCCACAACCGCACAAATACAGGTTCTCAATCATGGTAAAGGAGCGCGGTTTTATGAACGGCCAGCACTTTCAAACAGCAGTCAGGCGGCCCACTGGCGACGCGCTGGAGGAGTTCATGCTGCTGAACGGAAGGTATTCCAATTTCACTAAGGAAACTTTCTTTATCCGGTACGTCAGCAAGGGGAGCTATGAGGAAAACGCGGCCCGGCTCCAGAGCTGGACGGAGGGGGGCGGAGCCCGGGAGCGGGGCTTTGTCTTCGAGAGGGCCATGGCCAGCCAGCCCCCCAGGGAAAAGGTGGAGCGCTATTTGGCGCTGTACCACGGCGGAGCGGTGGAGTTTCCCTTCCGTTTTCAGAACATGATGTGGCAGAAGGCGCTGGAGCGGAGCTTCGCCCAGGTCCTGGAGCTGTTTAAACAGGCGCGGGGCCGCAGCGAGGACTCCATTGTGAGAAATTTTGCCGTCAAGCTCCTCTACTGGATGGATACATATTTTCCCAGGCTGTTTGTGGAGACGGCGAAAATGAACCGGTTCCCCAAGTTCGCCTGCGGCGGCGGCGTCAAGCTGGCGGAGTACCTGTTTTTGTACCTCCTTTGGCTTTTGGGGTGCGACGTGCTCTACCTCAGCGCCGGGGAGGATGTTTCCGTCAGCAATCCGGAGCTGCTGGCCCTGTCCCTGCGGATTGAGGACGCCGCCCCGCCGCCCGTCTGCCGTCCGGCGAGCACGGAGCGTGAAAACGCCCCCAGCGGCAGGGTGGTGATTACCATGGACAGCGTCCGAAGGCCGGAGCGCCACAGGACGGCCCCGCCCCAGCCTGCGGCGGCTCCTACAGCGGCCCCTGTCCTCCGCCAGGGCGGAGGGGCCCGCCAGCCCCTGGAGTTTGAGGAGCTGGCGAAAATCGCCTCCTCGGTGGTGATGCTGCGGGTGTTTGACCAGAGGGACCAGTGCTTTAAAACCGGGTCCGGCGTCATCATCAGCGAGAAGGGGTATGTGCTCACCAACATGCACGTGGTCAACGGCGGGCGCTACTACGGAATCATGCTGGAGGAGGAGACAGACGTCTTTTACACCGACGAGTTGATCAAGTACCACCAGGATTACGACCTGGCGGTCCTCCGCATGGAGAAGCGCAGGCGGCCGGTTCCCATCTCCAAGGGGGGGAAGGGGCTGGTCAGAGGGCAGAAGGTGGTGGCCATCGGCAGCCCGCTGGGCCTGTTCAACTCTGTCTCGGACGGCATTATCTCGGGGTTCCGGGACATGGAAAAGGTGTCCATGATTCAGTTTACCGCTCCGGTGTCCCACGGCAGCAGCGGCGGCGCCCTTCTGGATATGTACGGGGAGCTGGTCGGCCTGATTACCGCGGGATTTGACGACGGGCAGAACTTGAATCTGGCGGTGGGCTGTCAGACCATCGCTCAATTTGTACGAGGATTGATTTAAGCAATAAGAGACTGGCGTACACCGCCAGTCTCTTGTTCATTATGTAAACCACGGGAGAAAATCCCATAAAACGGCGAAGAGGAGGGTGGGGAGCATGTTGGCCACCCGAATCTTCATATTCCAGATCAGGTTGACCCCGATGCAGAAAATCATGATCGAGCCGGTGAGGGAGAGGTTCGCCAGGGCCGGCTCGGTCAAAAAGGGTTCCACAAAGACGGCCAGCAGGGTGACCAGCCCCTGGAACACCCCCACAGGGATGGCGGAGAAGATGCAGCCCTTTCCCATGGAAGCGGTCATTACCAGGATGATGATAAGGTCCAGGACCGCCTTCGCCGCCAGGATGGAGTAATTTCCATAAATCCCGTCCTGGACGGCCCCCACCACCGCCATTGCCCCGATGCACACCGTCAGGGAGGAGGTGGCGAAGGCATCCACAAATGAGAGCCTCCGGCGGAAAGCCGGAGGCTCTGATCATACCTTCCCGATATCGGTGCGGAAGTGCATATCCTGGAAGGAAATGGGCTTGGCGGCGGCGTAGGCGGCGGCGATGGCCTGCTCCAGGGTGGAGCCGGTGGCGGTGACGCCTAAGACCCGGCCGCCGGCGGTTAGGATTTCCCCGTTTTCCGCCTTGGTCCCGGCGTGGAAGACGGTGGCCCCCAGCGCTTCGGACTCCGCCAGGCCGGAGATGGGATGGCCGCTTTGGTACTTCACCGGGTAGCCCCCGGAAGCCAGCACCAGACAGCAGGCGGCTCCGTCCTTCCACTTTATGTCAACCTGATCCAGGGTGCCGTCCACACAGGCCTGGAAAATGTCCATCAGGTCGGAGTCCAGCATGGACAGGATGGGCTGAGTCTCCGGGTCGCCGAAGCGGGCGTTGTACTCCACCACCCTGGGGCCGTCCTTGGTTAACATAAGGCCGAAGTAGATGACCCCCTTGAAGGGACGGCCCTCCGCCTTTAACGCGGCCACCGTGGGCAGGAAGATCTCCCTCACGCACCGGTCCGCAATCTCCGGCGTGTACTTGGGGGAGGGGCAGAAGGCCCCCATTCCTCCGGTGTTGGGGCCCTGGTTGCCGTCATAGGCCCGCTTGTGGTCCTGGCTGGACAGCATGGGGGCCAGGTGCTCCCCGTCGCAGAAGGCCAGCACCGTCACCTCAGGGCCTGTCATGCACTCCTCAATGACCACAGTGGAGCCCGATTCGCCGAACTTCTTGTCCTCCATCATCTCCCGGACGGCGGTTTCCGCTTCCTCCACCGTGGAAGCCACCACCACGCCCTTGCCCAGGGCCAGGCCGTCCGCCTTGACCACGATGGGCGCGCCCTGCTCCCGGATGTAGGCCAGGGCGCTGTCCAGGTCGGTGAAGGTCTTATACCTGGCGGTGGGGATGTGGTATTTTTTCATCAATTCCTTGGAAAAGGCCTTGCTGGCCTCGATGATGGCGGCGTTGGCCCGGGGGCCGAAGGCGGGGATGCCCGCTTGTTCCAGGGCGTCCACCATCCCCAGGGCCAGGGGGTCGTCGGGGGCCACCATAACAAAGTCCATGGCGTTTTCCTTGGCCCACTTGACCATCCCATTCACATTAGTGGCCTTGATGGGCACGCACTCCGCCACCTGGGCGATGCCCCCGTTGCCCGGGGCGCAGTACAACTCGGTCACTTTTGGCGACTGGGCCAGCTTCCAGCAGATGGCGTGCTCCCGGCCGCCGCCGCCTACGACTAAAACTTTCATACTACGTTCTCCTTTTATCAGTCTCGACTGCCGATCCAGTAACAGCCTGCGCCTACCACAGCGGCGAGATAGCAGATGCTTTTTGAGATCTCATCAAAAAAAGGTGTGGTGAGAGGTTCGGCTAAAAACAATATTAGAAAAAAGAGAGCCAAGGAAATGCCGCCCCGAATCAACTTCTGCTGCATACCAATTCCTCCTCAATGATGGAACAGCCGCATACCGGTAAAGACCATGACCATGCCGTATTTGTCGGCAGTCTCAATAACCTGGTCGTCCCGGATGGAGCCGCCGGGCTGGGCGATATACACCACCCCAGACTGGTGGGCCCGTTCCACGTTGTCTCCGAAGGGGAAGAAGGCGTCGGAGCCCAGAGTGACGCCCTCCAGTTTGGCAATCCAGTCCGCTTTTTCCTTCTGGGTGAGGACATCAGCGATGAAGGCGTCAATGGCGTTGTCCCGGTCGGGGCGGCGGACGTTCTCCGAGAAGGGGAGGGCCAGCACCTTGGGGTGCCGACGCAGCCACCAGATATCCGCCTTGTTTCCCGCCAGACGGGTGCAGTGGATGCGGCTCTGCTGTCCAGCCCCTACGCCAATGGTCATGCCGTCCTTGACGTAGCACACCGAGTTGGACTGGGTGTATTTCAGGGTAATCAGGGCCAGCAGCATGTCGTTTTTGGCGCTCTGGGGCAGGTCCTTATTTCGAGTGACGATATTTTTCAGCATGTCCTCCGTAATGGCCAGGTCGTTGTACCCCTGCTCGAAGGTGATTCCGAAGATGTTTCGCCGCTCAATGGGAGCGGGGGTGTACTCTGGGTCGATTTTGACCACGTTGTAGCCGCCCTTGCGCTTGGTCTTGAGGATCTCCAGGGCCTCGTCGGTGTAGCCGGGGGCAATCACGCCGTCGGACACCTCCAGCGCCAGGAAGCGGGCGGTGTCTCCGTCGCAGGTGTCGGACAGCGCCGCCCAGTCCCCAAAGGAGCACAGCCGGTCGGCCCCCCGGGCCCGGATGTAGGCGCAGGCGATAGGGGAGAGGTCCCCCTCGGGGGCCAGGTACATCAGCCGCTCTGTGTCGTTCAGGGGCAGGCCCAGGGCCGCGCCGGCGGGGGAGACGTGCTTGAAGGAGGCCGCCGCCGGCAGACCGGTGGCCTGTTTCAGCGCCTTCACCAGCTGCCAGGAGTTCAGCGCGTCCATAAAATTGATGTACCCCGGCTTGCCGTTGAGCACCTCCAGGGGAAGCTTGCCCTGCTCCATAAAGATGCGGGCCGGCTTCTGGTTGGGGTTGCAGCCGTATTTCAGTTCCAGTTCGGTCATGTTGTGCGCTCCTTTCGATGAATGGGCGTAGGGGCGGCCTGTGGCCGCC
>JAAWNI010000142.1 GCA_022798855.1 Lawsonibacter sp.
TGCCTCCGTACGGAGGCAGCAACTTTTCGGAAGGGAGAATCAACCATGAGAGTCAAAAAAGTCCAGCGAAACAAAAAGCGAATCTTTGGCGCATGCGTCCTCTTTTTGAC
The DNA here is from genome assembly GCA_022798855.1 of Lawsonibacter sp. Lineage (GTDB taxonomy): Bacteria > Bacillota > Clostridia > Oscillospirales > Oscillospiraceae > Lawsonibacter. The sequence goes on from JAAWNI010000142.1 coordinate 111, forward strand.
GGTCGTTCTAGCCCTGGCCACGGCGGTGCTGGCCGCCAACGGCACCATAATGCCCCGCAGCTCCTACCAACTGACCATAAAAAAGGTCTTTGCTGACGGCACGCCGCCAGAAGCCAAGGGTGTAACCTACACCTTCCGGGTGATGGCCCAGGTCGAATCAGGCGGCGGGTATGTGCCCAGGGAGGAGACTGTCACCATTACAGGCGATGGAGAAGAGACAATAGACTTCGGAGCGCCATTCAAGGTCAGCGTCATTGAGCAGACCGACGACGGCGGGTTTAAGCTTGATGGGGCGGACTGGGATGTGTCCAAGACCGAATGCCTCAGCGAGATGCACGTGGGCGCTTCAACGGCCAAAGTGAATATCAGCAAGAACGGCGGAAAAATTGAAGTCACCCGGCCTGTGGGCGCGCCCGCAGTCACCTTCCGGCTCATTGGAAATCCTTTCCATGGGGGCGGGGAGACAACTTATCCCGATTATCCCGTCGTCACTGTCAACGGCGGCGAGACAAAGGAGCTGGGGGGCAATCTGCCCCAGGGGGAATATACCATCACGAAGCTGCGGTCAACGGACGGATTCAGCGTTCTGGTGGGCCCCCGGGATTTTGAGGTTCCGGCAGGCGGGCAAGGTGAGGTACATATCAACGGCGCACAAAGCAGGCTGCTCATCAAAGCGCCACCGCCAGGCGAGGACGGCACTGTGAGAACCCACCACTATGAGATTTCGGGACCGGAGTCCAGAGAGATTCATTTAAAATCCGGTGAGACAGGCCTTGTGGAAAACCTGAGCGAGGGCACATATACCATTCAGGTATCGAAAACCTATGAGGGAGTCAAGGATTATACTGTGACTGTGCCGAAGACAACAATCGTCGAGCAGAAGAATAAAAAATCGTCCGCACTTACTTATAATACGGACAATCGCAGCTGGAAATATATCTCCCTGCCAGAGAATCCAAAGCCGGATTATGTGCAAGTCTATGAGTTTGGCCCTTTGTATGATGCATCAAACAAACAAATAAATTCTAAAGTTACATATCAATTGAATTTCGCTGTGCTTGATGAGAATGGGGAAAAATCTGTGAGAAGTACAGCAAAGAAAGAGCGGCAAGGCAGTCGGACATATCAACTAAATTCAGTGAAACTTGACCCATCTGTTGATAATAAATTGTACTTTGCAGTCTCAGGCGTATCAAATACTTCAGCGAAAACAATCGGTGTAAAATGGCGGGAATATTACTTATCAGAGAAAACAGAAACTTTCGAAGATCCTTCAGCGAGCGGCAGTATGGTGGAGGTCGACGACCGGGGCTGGATTACCATCAGCAAGCCGGAGGACTCCAGTGTGCGCGGTGATGAGGTGAACTATTATTTCACCATTACCGATTCCAACGGCAAACCGATCACCGGCTATACGCTCACTGACGAAAATGGCGACCCAAGCGACGTGCCGACCAACGAGAAGACGCCGGATGGGAATACTACGACATTGACGCTCAAGGCCGGGCAGACCGTAAAAATCAGCGGCCTGCACGAGGGGAGCTTCCGAATTAAGCAGACTATTGTGGAAGCGCCCAAAATGGCGTTCGATGTGGAGCTGGAGGACACGGTAAAAACCGCCACTGAACCCGGGAAAGAAATCAGTATCACAACCTTGGGTGACCGTACCGTGAGCATCAGCAAATTGGGCGATCCAGCGGACGACAACAACCGGGTCTATACCTACGAAATCTATCAAGGTTATGGTTCCCCCCCTCTCGGAACGATTGAACTCAAATCCGGTGAGACGAAGACCGTGGCGGAAGCGACCGGCTCCATGCTGCCTGCGGGTGAATACCGCATCACGCCGGTGGACGACCAAATCATCGGCTTTGATGTGGCCTTTACCGACAGCAGCAGCCTGACCTCGGATTACGTCACAAGCGCGACGGTGACCTTTACCAACCATTTCAGCAGGGTGCAGTCCTCCTACCATGTCATCCACGAGTACTATTTGAAGAAAAACGGCAGCTATACCTTCGAGGGCGCTTCGCCGGTGTACACCAAGAACTGTAATGGGTCGCATGACGAGGGTGGCGGACATTACTCCAAGGATGTCCACCAGCTGAACATATATAACGGCCTTGAATACACCCATTTCAGCGACGCTTACGGCAAGGTAGTCTCCTGGGGACACGGTGAGGATGAAAAAGACATTCTTTCGGGTTCGGATTCGGATTCGGATTCGGATTCGGATTCGGATTCGGATTTGGATTATTTGGACCAAGACGATGTAGTCAATTATGATTATGGCTCTTCCTGGACAGGCAGCAACGGCATCGAGGATGACCCGGCAAAAATCCGGAATTACTCCTATGCCCCCCTGGACAACCTGGACTGTGCCATGGCGGTCCCGCACACCGCCGACGGACAGCATGAGGATACTGCCCAAATTATCATCCTGCGCTACTTCCGTGAGGAAACCGATGCCAAGCCCGGCAAGTACAATGTGATCCATGTGTACTACCGGCGGACCAGCAGCGGCGACATATGGGACGGCAGCCGCGAGATGCACACTGAGGATGTCGGCCCGCTGACCCAGGACAACCGCGCCATTACCTACAGCGCCGATGATGTGGAGAAGCTCCTGCGTTTTACACCTAAAGAAGACGGCGTGGAGTACCCCTACACCTATGGCGGCGCGTCCTACGGGCGGGTCGTCCCCGGCAGCGCGGATGACGACACCTCTGTGGGCAGCGGAGAGCGGTATCAGACGGACGACACCATGGAGCATGTCTATGCCACCACCGAGGGCGACCAGATTATTATTCTGCGCTACTACCGTTCCGGCGGCTACAACGTGGTCCACGAGTACTACTACCGGGAGAAAGCCGACAGCGCGGAAGATTCCAGCGAGACAGAGGAAACCCCCGGCGATGGCTCCGGAGGTGAGACGGCGCCGGAGGGCCGGGAAGGGCTCCCCCAGGCGGAGGGCGATGCCTTTAACGGCACACTGTCCGACTCCGACGGATTTACCTACGACTTCGAGGGGAAGAGCGGGACCTCCAGCTATTCCGCCGCGCTGGAGTCCTGGCACGACGCCGGCGAGGTCACAAAGGAGCCTAAGTTCAGGCCGGAAAGCCAGCAGTATACCTATACGTATAAGGACGCCGTCTATGGCTACCTGGACAAGGACTCGAATGTTTACAGTGTGGCACCCTATAAGACCGGCGTGACCGCCAACGCCCAGGACGACGAAATCATCATCCTGCGCTACTTCCGCGGGGATAGCAGCCCGGTTACTCCTCCCGACCCGACAGACCCGGATGTACCGGATAAACCTCCCACGGACCCGGATGATCCTCCCACAAAACCGGAGAATCCCCCCAAGGACCCGGAGGAGCCCCCCGAGGACCCGAAGGATCCTCCCAAGGACCCGGAGAATCCCCCCACAGACCCGGAGAATCCTCCCACAGACCCGGAGAATCCCCCCACAGACCCGGAGAATCCTCCCACGAACCCGGAATATCCCACCGAACTGCCTGACCCCAACGATCCGGACAGTCCGGACGAGATTACAATTTGGGAGGACGGCGTCCCTAAGACCTATATGAAGGTGTGGGACCCCGAAAGTGAATCGTGGATTTATATCCCCGAGGAGCAGGTCCCTCTGTGGAATAAGGTCCCCCAAACCGGCGACGAGGGCAGAACCGTGCTCTGGGCCGCGCTGGCCGCCGCTTCGCTGTGCGGCTCGGCCGCGCTGGTTCTGTGGTCAAAGAAGCGGAAAAACGGATAAGTCTTTCGATCTATCCAAATAACCACCTGGCCGAAGCAGATGAAAAACACCGCATAACAATGCGGTGTTTTTCATTGCAGCTTGTCAAAAAACCCTCGTCCCCCTGCCGCCAGAGAACGGCGCGCCGGGGTCGTCGCGCCCTACAGATTTCCTGTAAACGGAATCCCCCCGCCCCCTGTGGGGGCACCCCCCTTTAACAAGGGGGGCTTTGGGGCGTGCCTCTACCAAGCATTCTCTTGTCAACCTGCGGGAAAACCGGTATAATAATCCGGCAAAAAAATTTTTTCGTTCTGGGAACCTTTTTTGTTTTTTCTCGTCAAAGCTCTCAGAACCCCATCAAGGGTCTGAAAACCAGGGCTTGTTTGAAAAATGCCAATACGCCCAAGCGGCAGTCTTTTTTCCGCCATACTGCCCCAATTTTTCTTGAAATACATCCAGTATTCCTGCAAAAAATTGTGTTTGTCTGGCGAAAAAATTCCTCACCGTTGTGCATGTTTCCATTTTTCAAACAGCGCCTACCCAACAGAAAAGGAGTTTACTTAACTATGAAACGACGCATTCTAACTATGGCCCTGGCGGCCGCTATGGTCCTGTCCCTGGCCGCCTGCGGCGGCAAGCCCGGAAACGCTTCCACCTCCAACCCCGGCGGCAGCTCCGCCAACGGCTCCAGCTCCAGCCAGCCGGGGGGTTCCTCTTCCGACGCTTCCAACCCGGACGGCTCCCAGCCCGACGCTTCCAACCCGGACAGCTCCCAGCCCGACGCGTCCAATCCCGATGGCTCCCAGCCCGACGCGTCTAATCCCAGCGGCTCGGGCAGCGCCGGGGACCTCCAGCCCATCCCCACCGTCACCATCACCCTGAACAAGACCGACGTCACCCTGAAGAAGGCCGGCGCCACCTTCAAGCTGCGCTACACCGCCGAGCCTGATACCGACGGCATCGCCACATTCACCTCCAGCAAGGCTGAGGTCGCCACGGTAGCCGAGGACGGCACCGTCACCGCTGTGGCCCCTGGCCAGGCCACCATCACCGTGGAGTACGACGGCGCTAAGGCCTCCTGCATTGTCCGCTGCAATTGGGACGAACCCTCCTCCGGCGGCTCCAGCTCCTCTGGCGGTTCCAGCAGCTCCGGCGGCTCCAGCAGCGCCCCCTCCTCCAAGGTGGACCTCCAGGCCTTCTACGACACCACCGTGGGCAAGTATGAGTTCGGCTTCCTGGAGCTGGCGGACAGCGGCCTTCTGGACCAGATGTATGCCGGGCTCACCGGCGTCAGCACCGAGCAGATGCTGGTCTACATCACCATGATGTCCATGAACAACGGCGAGTTCGGCCTGGTCCAGGTGAAGGACAGCAAGGACGTGGACACCGTGAAGGCCATCTTCCAGGCCCGCATCGACTACATGGTGGGCGACGGCAACGGCCCCGGCGGCGCCTGGTATCCCGGCCCCACCGAGCAGTGGCAGAACAACTCCCGGGTCGTCTCCAACGGCAACTACGTGATGATGGTGGTCCACGAGAGCTGTGACGACATTGTCAACGAATTCAACGCCCTGTTTTAAGAACCTGTATTCACAACCGTTAAACGCCGTCTGGGCGGTCTTTTTCCCGCCATACTGCGTCGCTTTCCCTTGCAATCCGTCAGGCTTGCCGCAGAAAATCTCCTTGTCTAGCAGGAAAAATCCTCGCCCATCCGGCATCCTCCGGTTATGAATACAGGTTCTAAGCTTCCTATCCCCCGCGCTTTACCCGTATTCGGGTAGGGCGCGACGACCCCGGCGCGCCCCGCTGGATTTTCTGAAATCCCTGAGAGCCTGTTTAATATCTTGAGGAATACCGGTTGACGAGGGATTTTTCCACCAGGCAAGGCGGGATTTCGCAGGAATAATTGTTTTATTTCAAGAAATC
>JAAWNI010000143.1 GCA_022798855.1 Lawsonibacter sp.
TTAAAGGTGGAGCGGGGCAACCGGGTCTTTCCCGCCTCCGACAAGTCCATCGACATCATCGACGCCCTGTTTTTCGAGTTGAAGCGGCTGAACGTGACCCTGACAACATGGCAGCGCGTGTCCAGTGTGACCTTGAAGGACGGCGCGGTATCCAGTGTAGAAATTGGTACAGCCAGGGACAAATGGGGCTGGGGAGAGCCCTGCAAGGCTGTGGTCCTGGCCACCGGCGGGCTGTCCTACCCCGCCACCGGCTCCACCGGCGACGGCCTGTGGATCGCCGAGGAGCTGGGCCACACCATTGTGGACCCCAAACCCTCCCTGGTGCCGCTGGAGTCCCCCGACCCCTTCTGCGCCCAAATGCAGGGGCTGGCCCTGAAAAACGTCACTCTGACAGTAAAAAACGGCAAAAAAAAGACGGTCTTCCAGGAGCAGGGGGAGCTGTTGTTCACCCATTTCGGCCTGTCCGGGCCGCTGGTGCTGTCGGCCAGCGCCCACATGCGGGACTTCGGCAAGGACCAGTACACCTGCGCCATCGACCTAAAACCCGCCCTGGACGAGCCCACCCTGGACGCCCGGCTGGTGCGGGAGCTGTCCGCCGGGGCCAACAAGGACATGGACAACCTCCTGGGGGCACTGGCCCCCCGGCTGCTGGTGCCCGTCCTGCTGGACCGGGGCAGGATTCCCGGGGGCAAAAAGGCCCACGACCTGACCAAGCAGGAGCGCCGCCGCCTGCTGGAGCTGTTTAAGCGCTTCACGGTTTCGGTGTCCGGCCCCCGGCCCGTGGACGAAGCGATCGCCACCTCCGGCGGGATAAAAGCCTCTGAGGTGGACCCGAAAACCATGATGAGCAAGAAAATCCCCGGCCTGTTCTTTGCCGGGGAGATGCTGGACGTGGACGCATACACCGGCGGGTTCAACCTGCAAATCGCCTGGGCCACCGGCCGGGCGGCGGGAGAAGGGGCAGCGGAGTATGTCCGGCTGTAAATAAGGAGTATTTATGAAGGAACAGAGCAATTCAGATGTAAAGCTGGGCCGGTTTTTGAGCCTGGTCCTGCGCCACGACCCCAGCGCGGCGGGGGTTGCGCTGGACGAGCACGGCTGGGCGGACGTGGACGAGCTGCTGGCCGGGGTGAACCGTACCGGGCGGAAGATCGACATGGCCGTTTTGGAGCGCATCGTCCGGGAGAACAACAAACAGCGGTACGCCTTCAATGAGGGCCGCACCAAAATCCGGGCCAACCAGGGCCACTCCATTTCGGTGGACGTGGAGCTGAAAGAGGCGGAGCCGCCCAAGTACCTGTACCACGGCACGGCCAGCCGGTTCCTCCCCGCCATTCAGGCGGAGGGCATCCGGAAAATGAGCCGGCAGTACGTCCACCTGTCGGGGGATTTTGAAACCGCCATGGCGGTGGGCAGGCGGCACGGCATCCCGGTGGTGGTCACCATTGACGCGGCGGCCATGGCCCGGGACGGCGTAAGCTTCTACCGCGCTGAAAACGGCGTGTGGCTGTGCGGGCACGTGGAGCCGAAATATTTTGTGGGTTAACGCAGGTCGGCGTTCAGCGCGGCCCCGGTGCGCACCCCCAGCCGGAAGCCTTGGACGGCGTAGTAGGACAGGGCCTTTTGCAAGTGCTGCCGCATGTCCGGGGCCAATTCGTTGCTGAGCAGGTCGAAACATACGGCTTCCGCATCATCTTTTGGTTGGCTTTCGATGTTGGGTCTGATATAATGGTCGTACATCCAGCGCATGAAGTCTGACATAAATGACATCTCCTGACATGACAAGATTTGATACACTCATTATAGACGACCTAATTTGATACGTCAAGGGGTTAAGGAAAATTTTATGGAAAAAGAATTGTTGATGTGCTTTGGGAGCCAGTTAAAGAAACTGCGGAAGGAAAAAGGCTTGACGCAGCAGAATATGGCTGACATGATGGGGACCACAATGCGCAATTACCAGCGCTATGAATATGGAATGATAAATGTCACGGCTACAACGCTAAACTTTTTCGCCGATTTCTTCGGCGTGACCACCGACTACCTCCTGGGTCGGGGAGAGTAAAGCCCGCGTCCCCCGCAGGGAAAAGCCCCCCTTGTTAAAGGGGGGAGGGCCACGAAGTGGCGGGGGGATTCCCCCCCCAACCTCGCGCAAAAACGGAATCCCTCCACCACCGCCTGCGGCGGCGGTCCCCCTCCCTTTGACAAGGGAGGCTTGGGGGGAGCGGAAACGGAGCGATCAGCATGAGTTTTAAAAGCATCGCCATCGACGGCCCCGCCGGGGCGGGCAAGAGCACGCTGGCCCGGAAGCTGGCGGAGAAGCTGGGCTATTTATACGTGGACACCGGGGCCATCTACCGCACGGTGGCGCTGAAAGCGCTGTGGGAGAAGGCGGACCCCGGGGACCCGGCCCAGGTGGCCCCCCTGCTGGAGGGCCTGGAGCTGCACATGGGCTATGAAAACGGCGAGCAGAAGATGTACCTGGAGGGGGAGGACGTAAGCGCGGCCATCCGGCGGCACAAGGTTTCCGGGGCCGCTTCCCAAATCTCCGCCATCCCGGAGGTGCGGGCCTTTCTGCTGGACTTCCAGCGGAAGCTGGCCCGGGAGGGCAATGTGGTGATGGATGGCCGGGACATCGGCACGGTGGTGCTGCCCGGCGCCGACGTGAAGATTTTCCTCACCGCCGCCCCGGAGGCCCGGGCCAGGCGGCGGCTGCGGGAGCTGGAGCAGCGGGGGGAGCCGGCTGATTTCGACGCCATACTCCGGGACATCAGGGACCGGGACTGGCAGGACGAGCACCGCCCCATCGCCCCCCTGCGGCAGGCGGCGGACGCCGTCCTGCTGGACACCACCGACTTAGATTTGGGGCTGAGCGTGAGCCGCCTGCTGGCCCTGGTAAAGGAGAAGATGGCCCAGTGAGGGAAGAGACAGCTGTAAAGTCAGAAAAGAGCGCGAAGGAGGCGCCGGGGCAGAGGAAAAAGCGGATGGACTGGTTTTTCCACCTGCTGTACTGCATCGTCTGGCCCTATTTCCGGCTGATCCACCCCGTCCGGGCGGTGGGCCGGGAGAACATCCCCCAGGGCCCGGCGGTGATCTGCCCCAACCACACCACCGCCGGCGACCCCTTCTATGTGGTCTTCGCCTTTGGGTTCCGGTGGCCCATGCGGGCCATGGCCAAGGTCCAGATCATGCGGCTGCCCTTCATCGGGTGGCTGCTGTCCAAGGCGGGGGTCTTCGGCGTGGACCGGGACACCACCGACGTGCGGGCGGTGCGCACCGCCATGAAGTTCCTCAAGGAGGGCGACAAGCTGCTCATGTTCCCCGAGGGCACCCGGGTCCACGACGGCGAGGACGTCCAGGCCAAGGTGGGGGCCGCCCTCTTCGCCACCCGGACGGGGGTGCCGCTGCTTCCGGTGTACATACAGCGGAAAAAAAGGCGGTTCCGGCGTAATACCGTGGTGATCGGGGAACCCTATTACCCGGAGTTTGAGGGCCGCAAGCCCTCCAACGAGGCCCTCCAGGCCATGGCCCAGGACCTGATGGAGCGGGTCCGCCTCCTGGGGGAGGGCGTGGAATGAAGGTGGTGCTGGCACAGTCCGCCGGCTTCTGCTACGGCGTGCGGCGGGCGGTGGAGCTGGCCCAGGAGAAGGCCGCCCAGGGCGCGCCCTGCGTGATGCTGGGGCCCATCATCCACAACAAGGAGGTGGTGGGCCGGCTGGCCGCCCAGGGCCTGCGGGCGGTGGACCGGCCGGAGGAGGTCCCCAGCGGCTGCGGGGTGGTCATCCGGTCCCACGGCGAGGGCCGGGCGGTCCATGAGGATTTCGCCCGCCGGGGGGTGGAGGTCTTCGACGCCACCTGCCCCAATGTCACCCACATCCACAAGATTGTGGCGGAGGCGGAAAACCGGGGCCGCCAGCCTGTGGTCGTGGGCGCGACGGACCATCCGGAGGTGCTGGCCATCGCGGGATGGTGCCGGGCTCCGGTGGTGGTTTCCGGGGCGAAAGATTTGGAAAAATGGCTGAATGACGGGGAAAACCGGCACCATCTGCCCCTCACATTTGTCTGCCAGACTACCTCCACCAAGAAAATTTGGGAAGATTGCGTGAAAAAAGCAAAAAAACTATGTACAAACTCAGAATTTTTTGATACAATATGCGGAGCGACGTCCAAACGCCAGGAGGAGGCCCGTCAGCTGGCCGCCCGGTGCGGCCTGATGGTAGTGGTGGGCGACCGGCAGAGCTCCAACACCAAGCGGCTGGCGGAGATCTGCAGGGAGTCCTGTCCGAACGTCTGGCTCATTGAGCGGGCGGAGGACTTGGAGCGGAGCCAAATGCCTCAAGTGGATATGGTCGGCATCACGGCGGGCGCGTCAACGCCCGCGTGGATAATAAAGGAGGTCTATGACAAAATGAGCGACGAAATCATGGAGATCGAAAAATCCTTTGCGGAAATGCTGGAGGAGTCGATCAAAACTTTAAATAATGGGGATAAGGTCACCGGCACCGTTGTGGCAATTACGCCCACCGAGGTCCAGGTTGAGCTGGGCATCAAGTACCCCGGCTACATCTCCCTGACCGAGCTGAGCGACGACCCCACCGCCAAGGTGGAGGACATCGTGAAGGTGGGCGACGAGATCGAGTCCCAGGTCATCCAGGTCAGCGACCGGGACTGCATGGTCAAGCTGTCCAAGCGCCGCCTGGACATCAACAAGGGCTGGGAGGAGATCGAGGCCGCCCGGGAGAATGAGGCTGTCGTCGAGGGCTTCGTCACCGAGGACAACAAGGGCGGCGTGGTCGTCTCCGTCAAGGGCGTGCGGGTGTTCGTGCCCGCCTCCCAGACCGGCCTGCCCCGGGAGACGCCCATGAGCGAGCTGCTCAAGCAGAAGGTCCGCCTGGTCATCACCGAGGTCAACCGGGCCCGCCGCCGCGTGGTGGGCTCCATCAGCCGCGTTACCCGCGCCGAGCGGGCCGCCGCCGCTGAGAAGGTCTGGGCCGAGATCGAGGACGGCAAGCGCTACACCGGCACCGTGAAGTCCCTGACTTCCTACGGCGCCTTCGTGGACATCGGCGGCGTGGACGGCATGGTCCACATCTCCGAGCTGTCCTGGAGCCGCATCAAGCACCCCTCCGAGGTGGTCAAGGTGGGCGACACCGTGGATGTGTACGTCATCTCCGCCGACAAGGAGAAGAAGAAGATCTCCCTGGGCATGAAGGACCACAGCCAGGAGCCCTGGACCGTGTTCACCAGCACCTATCAGGTGGGCGACACCGCCAACGTGCGTATCGTCAAGCTGATGACCTTCGGCGCCTTCGCCGAGGTGGTCCCCGGCGTGGACGGCCTGATCCACATCTCCCAGCTGGCCGACCACCGGGTGGAGAAACCCGGCGACGTGGTGGCCGAGGGCGATAAGGTGGACGTGAAGATCACCGACGTGGATATGGAGAACAAGAAGATTTCCCTGTCCATCCGCGCCCTGCTGGAGCCCTCCTATGAGGAGGAGTCCGAGGAAGCTCCCGAGGAGGAGTAATGGAAAATGAGACGGCCGCCCAGTAGGGCGGCCGTTTAGTTTGTGGGAATCCCCCGCAGGGGGGGGAGCCTTTGCGAAAAGAATTCCCCCGCCGCCTTGTATAGGGCCTTTCCGCTAAAACGGCGCGCCAGGGTCGTCGCGCCCTACAGATTTCCTGTAAGCAGAATCCCCCCGCCACTTCGTGGCCTCCCCTACCCCCTCTGGCCTTCGGCCATCTCCCCCTGACAGGGGGAGTCGGCCCCCCTTT
>JAAWNI010000144.1 GCA_022798855.1 Lawsonibacter sp.
GCTATCTTCCAGCGGAGTGTGAGTGTACTTGGATAACAGCGTAAAACGAGGCGACATCTTCTACGCCGATTTAAGCCCCGTGGTGGGCAGCGAGCAGGGCGGCGTGCGCCCAGTGCTCATCGTGCAGAACGACACCGGCAACCGGCACAGCCCCACGGTCATCGCCGCGGCCATCACGTCTCAGACGGGGAAGGCCCGGCTGCCCACCCATATCTCGGTGGCGCCCCTGAGCTGCGGCCTGCCCAAGGAGTCGGTGATCCTGCTGGAGCAGGTGCGCACCCTGGATAAGCGCCGCCTGCGGGAGAAGATGGGCCGTCTGGACGACAGCGTGATGCGTCAGGTGGACGCCGCCATCGCGGTCAGCTTTGGCCTCCATCCGGAGACATTGGTGTAGGCCATGTAGGGGCCGCCGCCCTCGGCGGCCCGCCCGAATCGATTGCTCTCTGGTAAGACGGGCCGCCGAGGGCGGCGGCCCCTACATAAAAAGGAGCGTACTTATGAAAAAGCTAAACAAGCGTTGGACCATCCGTTTGGGCGCTTTGGCCCTCACCGCCGTTCTGCTGGGCACGGGGGCGGCGCTGGCTGCGGGGGGCGACCAGAATGACCCTCTGGTCACTCTGAGCTACTTGAACCAGACCGCCATTCCCCAGATTGTCAAGCAGGTGGAGGAGAAGACCGCTCTGCGCCAGCAGGAGCTGGAGCGGAGCTTCGCCCAGCTTCTGGGGCAGTACGGCCAGACCGGGAACCCTGGGGGAGCCCCCAACGGCTCCGGGGCGGGCTATACCCTGGTGACCATGACGAACGGCCAGACCATGTCCCTGAACGTAGGCTGCGAGGTGCTCCTCCGGGTGGGGACGGCCACGGTCCGGTCGGACGGCAGCCCTGCCCTCATCGACCTGACTTCCGGTGGGACAGTCAACTCCGGCGCCTCTCTCACCAAGAACCACCTGTACATGTCCACCATCGAGGGCCGCAGCCTCACCGCCGGCGCCAACACCGTCAAGCTGCTGGTCCGGGGCGGGTACTCCGTCGGGTGAAGCTCAAAGCCTCTGCGGGGGCGCGTCGTAGGCGCCCCCGGGAAATTCTTTTGCCTCAACGCCCCATAGAGCGGGCGTTTTTTTATTGCAATTCTGCCTCCCAGCGAGTATAATGGGAAAATCCCAGGAAAAAAGGAGTTTTCACCATGAAAGAGATCAAACTGCCCCAGGGGTATAAGCCCCTGCTTTCCATCTACGAGACCCAGAAGGCCATCGACCTGGGCAACCGGCTGTTCGCTGACAAGCTGGCGGGAGTCCTGCGGCTGCACCGGGTGTCCGCCCCGCTGTTTGTGGCGGCGTCCTCCGGCCTGAACGACGATCTGAACGGCGTGGAGCGTGCGGTGGCCTTCGATGTCAACGGCGTGGAGGGGGACGCCGCCGTGGTCCACTCCCTGGCCAAGTGGAAGCGCTTCGCCCTGAAGCGCTACCAGTTCCACCCCGGCGAGGGGCTGTACACCAACATGAACGCCATCCGCCGGGACGAGGAACTGGACTCCCTCCACTCCGCCTATGTGGACCAGTGGGACTGGGAGAAGATCATCACCCGGGAGCAGCGGAACACCGGCTTTTTGAAGCAGACGGTGTGCTCCATTGTGGAGTCCCTCTTCGAGACGCAGGCCTTTCTCCGGACGGTGTTCCCCCAGCTGAACGTCCTGCCCCTGCTGTCCACCAATGTTGCCTTTATCACCGCCCAGGAGCTGGAGGACCTGTTTCCGGACAAGAGCCCCAAGGAGCGGGAGGACGCTTTTGTCAAGGACCACCCCACCACCTTCCTCATGGGCATCGGCGGGAAGCTGCGCTCCGGAAAGCCCCACGACGGCCGGGCCCCCGACTACGACGACTGGGACCTGAACGGCGACCTGCTGGTGTGGGACAGCGTGGGTGGCCGGTCCTTTGAGGTGTCCTCCATGGGCATCCGGGTGGACGAGGAGAGCCTGGCCCGCCAGCTGGAGCTGTCCGGCTGCCAGGACCGCCGGGAGCTGCCCTTCCATAAAATGCTCCTCAGCGGCGGGCTGCCCCTGACCATGGGGGGCGGCATCGGCCAGAGCCGGGTGTCCATGCTCCTGCTGGGCAAGGCCCACATCGGCGAGGTCCAGTCCTCCCTGTGGGACGAAGCCAACATCATTGCCGCCGAAAAAGCGGGGATCACGCTGCTGTAAAACTCCCTCAGTCAGCCCTGGCGGGCTGACAGCTCCCTCAGAGAGGGAGCCAAACAGCCCCCCTCTTTGAGGGGGGGTGGCGCGGCGGAGCCGTGACGGGGGGAGTTATTATGATCGCAATCACCAAACTGAACACTGACGAGGTCCTGCGGTACATGGGCTGTCCGCCGGAGAAGGCGGACCAGGCCCTGCGGGGCCAGGTGGAGTCCTGCACCCGGGAGCTGCTGGGGGCCGTCCGGCCCCGGTGGAGCTGGCGGGCGGTGGAAATCTCCTTTGAAGCGGGCGGCGTGCGGCTGGAAAACGGCCTGCTCCTGCCCGGGGAGGACCTGAAAGCCCATCTGTCCGGCTGCGGACGGGCGGCCATCTTCTGCGCCACATTGGGGGCGGAGGCAGACGCCCTCATCCGCCGGGCGGAGCGGCTGGACATGGGCCGGGCCCTCACCCTGGACTGCTGCGCTTCGGCCGCGGTGGAGGAGGCCTGCGGCCAGATTGAAGGGGAGCTCCAGGGGAAATTCCCCGGCTGCTCCTTCCCCTTCCGGTACAGCCCGGGCTACGGCGACCTGCCCCTGGAGGTCCAGGGGCCCCTCCTCGACCTGCTGGACGCCCCCCGCCGCGCAGGGCTGTGCGCCACGGCCAGCCACCTCCTCACCCCCCGGAAATCGGTGACCGCCATTCTGGGCGTTGCCGAGGGGGAGATCGAACAAAAGAAACGCAGCTGCCTGGGCTGTCCCGCCCAGGGGAGCTGCCAATACCGAAAGGCGGGCGGACACTGTGGAATTTCTTGAACTGTTAAAGGCCCCCGGCCCCGTCATCCTGGACGGCGGCATGGGCACCATGCTCCAGGCCAAGGGGCTGGCACTGGGGGAGCACCCCGAGCTGGCGGCCCTGGACCACCCCGACTGGCTCCTCGACATCCACCGGGCCTATGTGGAGGCGGGGGCGCAGATCCTGTGCGCCAACACCTTCGGGGCCAACCGGGAGAAGCTGAAACGCACCGGAAAGACGGTGGAGGAGGCCATCCCCCCCTCCATCGCCATCGCCCGAAAGGCGGCGGCGGGCCGTGCCCTGGTGGCCCTGGACCTGGGGCCCATCGGCCAGCTGCTGGAGCCCACCGGCACCCTGGACTTCGAGGCGGCGGTGGACATCTTCGCCCAGCAGGTGCGGGCGGCGGTGTCCGCCGGGGCGGACCTGGTGATGGTCGAGACAATGACCGACCTCCAGGAGTGCCGGGCCGCCCTTCTGGCTGTGAAGGAGAACTCCACCCTGCCCGTGCTGGTTTCCATGACCTACGAGGAGCGGGGCCGGACCTTCCTGGGCCACGCCCCGGCCTGCGCCGCCCTCACCCTGGAGGGCATGGGGGCGGACGCCATCGGCATCAACTGCTCCCTGGGCCCCCGGGAGATGCCCGCCCTGGTGGAGGAGCTGGCCCGCTGGACCACCCTGCCCATTTCCGTCAAGCCCAACGCCGGCCTGCCCGACCCGGGCGGGGCGGGCTACGACATCACGGCGGACCAGTTCGCTCAGGCTATGGCCGAGCTGGCGGAGCTGGGTGTGAAGTGCTACGGCGGCTGCTGCGGCACCACCCCGGAGTACATCGCCAAGCTGCGCTCCGCCCTGGAGGGCCGGACCATCCAAAATATCCCCCGAAAGGCCCCCGCCGCCGTGTGCGGCCCGGCGCAGGTGGTCCCCATCGACCGGGTGCGGGTCATCGGCGAGCGCATCAACCCCACCGGCAAGAAGCGGATGAAGGAGGCCCTCCTCCGGGACGACGTGGACTTCATGCTGGGCCAGGCCCTGGAGCAGACCCAGGCCGGGGCGGACATCCTGGACGTGAACGTGGGCCTGCCGGAGATCGACGAGGGGGCCATGATGGCCAAGGTTGTCAAGGCCCTCCAGGGGGTGGCCGACGCCCCCCTCCAGCTGGACTCCACCCGCCCGGAGGTGCTGTCCACCGCCCTGCGGGTCTACTGCGGCAAAGCCATCGTCAACTCGGTAAACGGGGACGAGGAGGTGCTGGACGCCATCCTCCCCCTGGTGAAGAAGTACGGCGCGGCGGTGGTGGGCCTGACGCTGGACAAAAACGGCATCCCCAAGACCGCCCAGGCCCGGGTGGACATCGCCCGGCGCATCCTGGACAAGGCCCTGTCCTATGGCATCCGCCGGGAGGACGTGTATATCGACTGCCTTACCCTCACCGTGTCCGCCGAACAGGCGGCGGCTTCCCAGACGCTGGAAGCCCTCCGGCGGGTGAAGGCCGAGCTGGGGCTGAAAACCGTGCTGGGGGTGTCCAACATCTCCTTCGGCCTGCCCGCCCGGCCCCTGGTGAACCAGAATTTCCTCACCATGGCCATGGCCATGGGCCTGGACCTGCCCATCATCAACCCCAACCTGGACGCCATGATGGCCGCCGTCCGGTGCTACCACCTCCTGATGAACATCGACACCGACGCCCGGGATTTCATCGCCGCCTACGCCAACGCCGCCGTGTCCACCTCCATCACCGCCGGAGCTGGCCAGGCCCCCTCCGCCGCCCCCGCCGGGGAGCGGACCCTGGAGCAGATCGTCCTGGCCGGGCTGAAAGGGGAGGCCGGCCCCGCCGCCCGCCGTCTGCTGGAGGCGATGGACAGCATGGCGGTGGTGGACGGCGTCCTTATCCCCGCCCTGGACAAGGTGGGGGCGGACTTTGAAGCGGGAAAGGTCTTCCTGCCCCAGCTCATCCAGGCCGCCGGGGCCGCCCAGGCCGCCTTTGAGGTCATCCGGGAGGGGCTCCAGCCCGGCGCGGACAGCGGGAGCAAGGCCCCCGTGGTGCTGGCCACCGTCAAGGGGGACATCCACGACATCGGCAAGAACATCGTCAAGGTGCTGCTGGAAAATTACGGCTACCCGGTGGTGGACCTGGGCAAGGACGTGGAGCCTTCCGCCGTGGTGGAAGCCGCCAAAAAGCACGCCGCCCCCCTGGTGGGGCTGTCCGCCCTGATGACCACCACCCTGGGCAGCATGGAGGAGACGATCCGCCTGTTAAGGGCGGAGAACATCCCCTGCAAGGTAGTGGTGGGGGGCGCGGTGCTCACGCCCGACTACGCGAAAAAAATCGGCGCCGACTTCTACGCCAAGGACGCCAAGGAGAGCGTGGACGTGGCCCGACAGGTAATTGGATAAAAACCGCCCATGCCCCCTTTTTTAAAAGAATCCCCCAGTCAGCGGCTTACGCCGCTGCCAGCCCCCTTTAACAAGGGGGCCTTTGGAGCAGGACCGGGGCCTTCAACCACCCAAGCCCCCCTTGCTAAAGGGGGGTGCCCCCGCAGGGGGCGGGGGGATTCCGTTCACAGGAAATCTGCCAATAGGACGCAATCCCCCAGCCACCGCCCGCAGGGGCAAAAGTTCCTAATAAGCTGAAAAACCGCCCCAAAGGGTGGCACTTCATAAAGAAGTGCCACCCTTCGGGCTACCTGTAAAGAAATCTCTCTATGTGGGACGCTATGCCGTCCTTTTCTTGCGCTTCTGCATGGCCTGATAGTAGGCCATATATTCCCGTTCCAGCGTTTCCGGCTCCGGCGCTGTCCAAAGACCGATGG
>JAAWNI010000145.1 GCA_022798855.1 Lawsonibacter sp.
GTCCCTGCGGGAGAACGAACAGACCGTAATCTCCCTCTACTACCACAAAAACCTCAGCATGAAGGAGATCGCCCAGGTGATGGAGGTCAGCGAGCCCCGCATCTCCCAGCTCCACTCCCGGGCCATCCAGAAGCTGAAGCTGTATATGAACCAATATATGACCGGCATGTGAGCCAAGGGCCGGAACGAGAGGAGTTTTCCACATGATCAAGGGCTTTTACAACCTGACCTCCGGGATGCTGTCCCAGGGGCGCAGGCTGGACGTGGTGGCCAACAACATGACCAACATCTCCACCGCTGGCTTTAAAGCCGAGCACTACACCGACCGCACCTTTGATGAGGTCCTGATCTCCCGGGTCGGGAACAAGATCAAATCCCCTTATGAGACATTCGAGCCCTATCAGGCCTATATCCTGGCCCCCGACCAGCTGTACACCGACTACACCCAGGGCTCCCTGGAGGAAACCTCCCTGCCCCTGGACTTCGCCATTGAGGGGGAGGGCTTTTTCGCTATCGACACCGGAAACGGGGTGGCCTACACCCGGGCAGGCAGCTTTACCCTGGACAACGAGGGCTATCTGTGCCTGTCTGAGCTGGGCCGGGTGCTGGACCGGGAGGGCAGCCCCATTCAGCTGCCCACTGACAAGATTGAGGCCGACGCGGTGGGCAACCTGTACACCAAGGACGGCAACGACTATATGGGCACCCTGGGGGTGTATATGTTTGAGGACAACCAGGCGCTGGAGCGCACCCCATACGGCCTGTTCACCGGCCAGGGCGCCCAGCTGAACGAGGACGTGGTCATCCACCACAAGCAGGTGGAGCGGTCCAACGTGAACATGGTCAAGGAGATGGTGAACATGATGTCCACCCAGCGCACCCTCCAGAGCGCGGCCCAGATGAGCAAGATCTACGACGAGGTCATCAAGCGGGTGGTCAACGACATCGGCCGGCTGTAAAAACGGCCCTTTGAGGTTTGGAACCACGGCGGCGGCCAGGCCGCCGGCCCTGAGCGAAAGAAAGGCGGGAGAAAAGCAATGAATATGTCCTTTTACACCGGCGCTGTTGGCGCGTATATGCAGAATCAGCGCATGAATGTCCAGTCCAACAACATCGCCAACGTGAACAACTACGGCTATAAGGCGGAGCGGGCCACCTTCCACCACCTGATGTACGGCAACGTGGTCGGCATCGACGAGGAGCGGCTGCCCAAGGGCTCCGGCACCAAGATGGTGAAGGCCAGCATCGACTACACCTGCAACGGCTACGCCGATACCGGCCGGACCTTCGACTTCGCCATCCAGGGGGACGGCTTTTTCGCCCTGTACAACCCGGTCAACGAGGATATCTCCTTCACCCGGGACGGCGCCTTTATCATGGCCCAGTTCCAGGTCCCTCCCGCCGAGGACGCCGAGCCGGAGATCGACCCGGAAACCGGCGAGGAGATACCCCCCGAACCCACCGTCGAGTGGCGGCTGTCGGACAACGAGGGGCGCTGCGTGCTGGACAGCATGGGCAACTTTATCATCATCGACCCGGACGACCGGAAGGCCGACCTGGACGTGGGCGTCTTTGACTACCGGATCTACGACGGCATGCTCCATGCGGACAGCGGCCGCTTTTCCCCCATCGACAAGAACGGCGACCTCTACCTGGGCACCGGCAAGGTGATCCGGGGCTACCTGGAGCTGTCCAATGTGGACCTGGCCCAGGAGATGGTGAAGGTAATCGAGTCCCAGCGGGCATACAGCTACGCCCTGCGGATGGTCCAGACCTCAGATGAGATTGAGCAGACCATCAACGGGCTGAGCAACTGATCGGGGAGGTAGAACATGAGCGTTAAGAGCTTTGAACAGATGAATTCCCTGGAGATCGACACCCTGCGGGAGATCGGCAGCATCGGGACGGGCAACGCCGCCACCGCCCTGTCCCAGATGCTGGGGAAGGAGGTGCGCATCACCCTGCCGGAGGTGCGCATCATGGGCTATAACGAGGCCATCGAGTGGATCGGGGGCCCGGAGGCGGTGACCGCCGGAGTCCTGGTCAAGATGAGCGGCGACATGGGCGGCATCATGCTGTCGGTGCAGAAGCTGGAGCTGGTGAACATCATCCTGGAGGCCATGCTGGGGCAGAGCATCCAGGGCTATGAGGACCTGGCCGAGCTGGAGCAGTCCGCCCTGATCGAGATTGGCAACATTATGATCTCCGCCTTTGTCAACGCCCTTTCCGGCCTGGCCGGAATCCAGGTGAACCTGACGGTGCCCGCCTTCGCGGTGGACATGCAGGGCGCTATTCTAGCGGTGCCCATGGCCGAGTACGGCGGCATGTCGGACTATCTCATGACCATTGGCGGAAACTTTGTGTGCGACGGCAAAGAGGTGCCGAGCCACCTGCTGCTGTCGCCGGATTTGCGTTCCCTTAATTTCTTGCTGAGGAAGCTGGGAGTTAGCGATGAGTGACAGTAAACTGACAGTAGGAATCGCGGATATGAAGATAGCCCAGGGAAACAGCGTTCTGGTCACATACGCGCTGGGCTCCTGCATCGGCCTCTGCTTTCATGACCCGCGGCTGAAGCTGGGGGCGCTGCTCCATATTATGCTGCCCATCAATATGGAGACGGGCCGGACCCACCCCATGAAGTACGCCGACACCGGCATCCGGGAGACGCTGAAACAGATGGAAGCCCGGGGCTCCTCCCGCAGCCGGATCACTGTCAAAATCGCCGGCGGGGCCAAGATGTTTGAAATCGCCGGCGGCAGCGGCCTGGGCAACATCGGGCAGCGGAACATCGAGAGCGTCAACGCCATCCTGAAGCGGGAGAACATTCGGCTCCTGGCCCAGGAGGTGGGGGGCAAGGTGGCCCGGACGCTGTTCTTCGACGTAAACACCGGCCAGGGCTGCGTCCGGTCCTATGGACAGAAGGATATCTTTTTTTAGTGGGATAAAATCGTAATTTGATTAGAGTAAGGAGTGTCAGAAATGGCGGATGTTCACAACAGCGGGATCCTTCTGGAGTCCGGCACCAATGAGATAGAGATCATGGAGTTCACCATCGACGGGAGCCTCTATGGCATCAACGTGGCCAAGGTGCGGGAGATCATCATGTCCGCGCCGGTGAAGCTGATGCCCCACGCCCACCCGGCGGTGGAGGGCATCTTCAAGCCCCGGGACGCCGTCATCACCGTGGTGGATCTGCCCGGATACCTGGGGATAGACAAGGAGAAGAGCACAAAGGACCTGTTTATCATCACCAATTTCAATAAAATGTTCATCGCCTTCCGGGTGCACACCGTGGTGGGCATCAGCCGCATCTCCTGGACCGACATCCATAAGCCGGACAAGACGGTGTCCGGCGGCTCCGAGGGGGTGGCCACCGGCATTGCCCAGTGCGGCGGCGACCTGGTCACCATCCTGGACTTTGAGCGCATCGTGGCCGAAATCGCCCCCGAAACCACCATCCGGGTGGAGGAGATCGACCGGATGGGCCCACGGTCCCGCAGCGAGGAGCCCATCTGGATCGCTGAGGACTCCATCCTCCTGTCCAAGATGATCGAGGAGTGCCTGGGCAAGGCGGGCTACGCCAATCTGCGTATGTTCCCCAATGGCCGGGAGCTGTGGGAGTCGCTGAACGAGCTGCCCAAGGACCACGTTTTAGAGGACGACGTGGCGCTGGTCATCACCGATATCGAGATGCCCCAGATGGACGGCCACCGCCTGACCAAGCTGATTAAGGACAACGCCCGCTTTAAAGATATCCCCCTGATTATTTTCTCCTCCCTCATCAGCGAGGAAATGCGCATCAAGGGCCGCCAGCTGGGCGCGGATGAGCAGATGAGCAAGCCGGAGATCGGCCATCTGGTGGATGTGATGGACCATCTGCTGGCGGAAAAGAGAAAATAAGTAGGGTGAATGCAATGACAAACAGTAAGTATATCGTCCGCCAGCCGGTCAAGGACCTGAAAGGCGGGATCATCGGTTATGAGATTCAGTACCACGGCGAAAACCAGGCCTACTCCATGGAGGAGGGCGGGAACGATTTCGCGGCCGCCGACACAGTCTACAGCTTTTTGACCCAGAACACCGGCAAGGCGCTGAAAGGCTCCCTGAATTTTATGACCTTTACCACCACCCTGCTGATGAAGCAGACCCCGAAGCTCTTTGACAGCGGCGACTTGGTGATCCAGGTGGGGGAGGACGTCATCATCCACCCCCTGGCCATGCGGTTTTTGGAGCGGTACAACAAGGAGGGCTATAAGCTGGCGGTGAACGACTTCCAGTTCTCCCCCCGATACTTCTCCATCATCGACAAGTTCGACTATATCAAGATCAATTTCCAGACCGCCGCCGACGTCAGCATCCGCAATATCGTGGAGCTGGCCCACAGTATGGGCAAAAAGTGCGTCGCCATCGGCGTGGACACCGAGGACCTGTATCAGAAGGCCTTCATCATGGAGGTGGACGCCATGGAGGGCCTGTGGGTGGCGGAGAAGCTCTTCACCGCCGTCCACTCCAGCAGCTTCCTCCAGAGCAGCTTTTTCCGCCTGCTGGTGGCCATCAACCGGGACGTCCCAGACGTGGAGGAGATTGAGCAGATCATCTCCATGGACGCCGTCCTCACCTACAGCCTGCTGAAAATCGTCAACTCCAGCTACTTCGCCCTGCGCAACCGGGCCACCGACGTCCACCAGGCCATCGTGGTCATGGGCCTGGGCCAGCTGCGCCAGTGGATCTATCTGCTGGGCACCGGCAACGGGGAGGAGGGCATTGACGCCGGCCAGGAGGAATTTTTGAAACTGTCCTTTATGCGGGGCAGCTTCTGCGCCGCCCTGATCAAGCTGACCCAGGATATGCCCATCTCCCAGAACGAGGCCTATCTGATGGGAATGTTCTCCACCCTGAACTACCTGATTGCCGCCCCCATGGAGGATATTCTGGCCGACCTGCCCATCGCCCAGGAGGTGAAGGACGCCCTGCTGTTCCACTCCGGCAAGTGCGGCGACTTGTACGACCTGGTGCTCAGCTACGAGCGGGCCGACTGGAAGGTGATTGGCGACCTGGCCGACTCCCTGAACATCCCCGTCAACCTGCTGACCAACACCTATTTCAACTGCCTGAATGAGGTGGACACCCTGTGGCGCTCCCTGATGGAGACGAGCGAGGGGATTCCCGCCACCTGATTTTTACGGAAAGACAGCAAAAGCCCGGCCGATTGGCCGGGCTTTTGCTCTATCACTCCCGGTTGTGGTGGGGGTGGTCCATGACCACCTTGCAGGCCCGGGTGAGCTGGGCGAAAATGGTGGAGTTATACCGGCCCTCGTAGACGGTGAGCATGGGGATGCGGTCCAGCTTGGACAGTACCACGTATTTGGGCACCAGATTGGACAGGGTGAGGGCCTTTACGTCCGCCAGACAGTGCTTGCAATCGCACAGGCCGAACTTTTTGATATACCCGGGGGCCTTTTCCTCCACCAGAGTCTGCATCACGTTGACATATATAATGTCGTCGTCCTCATTCGGCTCCGCCTGCTTGGGTGCGGGCGCAGGTTCAGGTTTGGGTTGAGGTGCCGGGGATTCTTCCACAGGCGCGGCTGCTGCGGCGAGCATGGCTTCGATCTCCTCCTGGCTCATCTTGCCGCCAGAGGGTGCGGGGGCAGGAGCTGGCTGAGGAGCCGGGGGCTCT
>JAAWNI010000146.1 GCA_022798855.1 Lawsonibacter sp.
TCCAGCCCCCAGTGGCGGGAGCAGGCCGAGGTGGTGGACCAGCTCATCCACGAGCTGGGGGCGGAGCAGACCCCCAGAATCGAGGCCTTCAACAAGTGCGACCTGTGGACCGGGGATATCCGCCCCCACGGGGAGGGGCGGGCGTCCATCTCCGCCAAAACCGGCGAGGGGGTGCCCGGCCTGCTGGCCGCCAT
This sequence comes from Lawsonibacter sp., assembly GCA_022798855.1. Taxonomy (GTDB): domain Bacteria; phylum Bacillota; class Clostridia; order Oscillospirales; family Oscillospiraceae; genus Lawsonibacter. The sequence continues at coordinate 195 of JAAWNI010000146.1, forward strand.
CGGGAAGGTGCTGGACAACGGGGCCAGGCGGGTGGATATCCACCTGCCCTATGACAAGGGCGGCCTGCTGGACAAGCTCTATCTGGAAGCCAAGGTGGAGAAGGTGGACTACAGCGGGACGATTGACGTGACGGCCGTCTGCACCCCCAAGGTCATCGGACAGCTAGGCCCTTTGGTGGAGGGCTGGAAGCCCCGCCGGGAGCCCTGGGAAGAATAACGTAGGGCGGGACGACCCGGCCCGCCGTTATTTCAAAACATTTGACCCGGCCCGCCGGTATTTCAGAAATATTTGAACAGCGTGCCGGGGTCGTTGCGCCCTACAGGTTTCCTATAAACGGAATCCCCCCGCCCCCTGCGGGGGCACCCCCCTTTAGCAAGGGGGGCTTTGGGGCGGTCCTCTTTTGCCCTCTCTTTATTGACAGTCTGGGGCAAAGGCTCCGCCCTTGCCCTACACACGTAAATGATGCGATAATAAAGGAGATGGTTCAGATGGATTTCATTCTGCGCCCCTGGCGGCGGGAGGACGCCGCCGCCGTGGCCCAGTACGCCAACAATGAGAAGATCGCCCGCAATCTGCGCGACGTCTTCCCTTATCCCTACACCCTGGCCGACGCTGAGAGCTTCGTGGACAGCTGCCTGGGGGCGGACGGGTCCTGCCAGCTGTTCCGGGCCATCGAGGTGGAGGGCCGCGCGGCGGGCAGCATCGCCCTGTGCCGGGGCGGCGACGTGTACACCCTGGCCGCCGAGCTGGGCTACTGGCTGGCGGAGGACTTCTGGGGCCAGGGCATCATGGCCCAGGCTGTCCGGCAGATTTGCGCGGAGGGGTTCGCCCGGTGGGGCGGCCTGGTCCGCATCCACGCCGAGCCTTTCGCCCACAACGCCGGCTCCCGCCGGGTGCTGGAGAAGGCCGGGTTCACGCTGGAGGGCGTTCTGCGCAAGAGCGTCTGCAAGCGGGGGCGGGTCTGCGACTCCTGTATGTACGCCCTGCTGGTGGAGGACATGTAAAAGACCCCGTCCCCCGCAGGGGGACGAGAGTTTTTTGACAAACTGACACGCCGGAGCGAAACCATCGCTCCGGCGTACTGTTACTTTACCTCTAAAAATTCTCCAAAAGCTCCTCCGTCATCTGGTCCGGCTGGCGGAAATAGCCGGTTCCGTCCTCGTCCCAGATGTAGCCCAGGATATCTCCATCCCGGCCATGGACGATGTAGTTTTTCTCCCCCCGCGCTTCCAGCTCCGCCCGCTCCAGGGTGGTTCCGTTGTAGAAGTACAGCCGGTCAAAGCCCGCCGGGTCGTTGGCGGCGGCGTTCCACTGGAGGTACATGGGGTCGGCGGGCAGGGGGGCGGTGGGGGGCGCTTCCCGGCCCGCCCGCGCGGTCAGCATCCCGGTAAAGGCCCACTCGCTCTCGGTACAGCCGTGGATGTGCTCAAAGTGGCAGAAGTTCTGGTCGGACAGATAGGAGGGCTCCAGGTTGAGGACCCCCACCCGGCCGGGGGCGTGCTCCTCCTGGGCCAGGGCGTCCAACACCAGGGCGGCGATCCGCTGGTCGTCCCGATAGGTGTCCCGGTAATCCCGCACCTCGCTGGCCCCGGCCACGCAGAACACAAAGGCCAGCCCCGCCGCCAGAAGGGACAGCCCCTCCCTCCGCAAAGACAGCCTGTCCCACAGCCAGAGCAGCAGGGCGTCCAGCATCAGGGCGGCCCCGGGGAAGGAGGCCACCGTGTTCCGCAGGGCGAACTGGGAGCTGCCCAGCACCAGAAACAGGCTCACCGGTCCGGCGGCCAGCAGCAGTCCGCACACCAGGGGGAGCCACAGGGGGCGGCGGTCCTTCCCGCCGTGCTGGCACCGCCGGGCCAGCACGAACAGAAGCCCGCACAGGAGGGCCATTCCCGCCGCCCACATCGCCAGTCCGCCGGTGAGGACCATCTCCATCCCCCGGAGGAAGCCCTTCACCAGGGTGAAGGCGCCGCCGCCCAGAAAAGCCTTTACCAGCTGCCCCAGCACTCTGGGCAGAAATTCAAGCCAGTAGTAGCGGCTGAAGGGGAGGAGGATTTCCATCCGGCTGCTGTACACCCCGCCGGAGGACAGCAGCTTGGCGGCCATCAGGTACAGCCCCATGGCGGGAACCCCCCACAGGGACGCGGCGCACCGGCCCAGGGGCTTTTTTCCCAAAGTCCACTCCAGGATGGCCGCCCCCACCGTCAGGGTAACCGAGAGGATTCCCCCCTGCTCATAGAAGCCGAAGGGGAGGAGCTGGAGGACCAGATACAGCGCCAGCCAGCCCCCGCCGCCCCTGTCCAGCCACTTCAAGAAGGCCCAGGCGGTGAGGGCGGCCAGGAACATCCCCACCACCACCCGGCTGGATGCGGACATCCAGTAGACGCCCTCCATCCCCAGGGGGAGGAGGGCCATAAACACCGGACATACCGGGCTGACCCGGAAATAGCGGCCCAGAATCTTCCAGATGATGAGGACAGCCGCTGCGTACAGGGCGGAGATCAGGGCCACCCCCAGGATCATATGGTCGAACAGCGGGCCCCACAGGTAGAAGTCCGCCGCCCCGGCCAGGGGCCGGGAGCCCAGCAGCCCGATGGCCTGGTGGAGGGCCCACAGGCTGGAAGCGCTGGGGTAGTTGTGGTACTGGATGTAGTCGTCCAGCTGGGGGTAGTACTGCGCCCCGAAGGCGCAGGCCCGGGCCATCAGCAGCAGGAACAGGGCCATCCCCACCCCTGCCGCGGCCTTCCAATCGTTCTGTTTCCCCTCAAGCATTGGAGTACACCTCTTTGTGGGTCTGGGAAACCCGCACCTCCACCTGGGGGAAGGCCTTGGCCAGCCGGCCAGCCAGAGGGGCGCACACTACATTCTCGGTGGGGAAGTGGCCGGCGTCCAGCAGGTTCAGCCCCAGGGCCCTGGCGTCCAGGAACTGGTTGTATTTCAGGTCGGCGGTGACAAAGGTGTCGCAGCCCTGGGCGGCGGCGTCCTCCAGCATGGAGCCGCAGGCCCCGCCCCCCACCGCCACCTTTTGGACGGGCCTTCCCCCGTCCACATAGCGCACCGACGCGGAGCCCAGCTTTTCCTTCACAAAGGCGGCGTACTCCGCTGCCGTCAGGCCAGGCCGGTGGGCCGCCCCCACCCGGCCGATGCCATAGGGCCGGTCCAGGGCGTCCACCCCCGCCTGGCACAGCTGTCCGATCTCCGTCAGCTCCAACGCTTTGGCCAGACAGCCGTTGACCCCGCCGTGGATGGCGTCCAGGTTGGTGTGGGCGCAGATGGCGGCAATTTTGTTCTCGATGAGCGCCAGCAGGACCCGCCCCGTCAGGCTCCCGTCCGTGACCGACTTTACCGGGTGGAAGACCACCGGGTGGTGGGCCACGATCAGCTCCGCCCCCCAGCTCCGGGCCTCCTCCGCCACCTCCAGGGTGATGTCCAGGGCCACCAGCACCCGGCCCACCGCCGACTCCCCCCGCCCCACCAGGAAGCCGGCGTTGTCAAAGTCCTCCTGAATGTGGAAGGGGGCGATTTTGTCCATAAAATTGTAGATATCCCTCACAGCTGCCACTGTTCCCACTCCTTTTTCATCTCGTCAAGGCCCTCCAGGACCTCCTCCAGCGCCCGCCTTCGGGCAGACACGCCCCCGCCCCTGGCCTGGGCCATCCCCTCCAGCGCCCGGGCCGTCCGGGCCAGCCACCGGTCCAGCCAGGGGCCCCGCAGGGGATCGCGGCTATTTTTCCCCGCCCACAGCTCCGCCGGGGCCAGGGGGCCCATCTCCCCCGCCCGGACCAGAAAGGCGGTATACAGGGCGTCCCCCTCCCGGGCCAGGCGCTCCTCCTCGATGGCAAAGCCGTTGGCCTGGAGCCAGCCCCGCAGGTCCGGGAAGGAGGACATGGGCTGTAAAATCAGGGGCACATCCCGCTCCCGCACCCAGGGGGCGGCGGCCAGAATGGCGGCGATTGTCTCCCCGCCCATGCCGGCTGCCGCCACCGCGTCCACCTCTCCGGGCTGGATGCCCGTCAAGCCGTCGCACAGGCGGAAGGCCAGCTTTCCCGCCAAGCCGTACTCCCGGGCGGTGGCCCTGGCCCGGTCCAGAGGGCCCCGGCGCAGGTCGGCGGCGATGGCCCATGGTATCTTCCCCTCAAGCATCAGGGCGGCGGGCAGATAGGCGTGGTCGGTGCCCACGTCGGCCAGCCGGGCCCCAGCCGGGACCAGCTCCCCCACCATCCTCAGCCGTGGGGACAGCTCGGGCCGCCTCACAGCTCCGCCCCCCGGAGGGTCATCCAGAGGGCCCGGGCAAAGTCCCGGGCGGCCTGCTCCCGCTCCTCGTTGAGGAAGGGCTCCCCCCGGCCCCAGTCCCGGCGGCAGAGGATGCCCAGATACTCCAGCCCCCCGTGGCGGCACCAGCGCTTGACCCCCTCCTCCCACAGGCCGGCCCCCTTCTCCGGGGGGTAGCCGCAGGTGGACAGGATGGCCGCCCCTTTGCCCGCCAGCAGCTTGGGGCCTTTCTCCCGGCCGTAGTTCTTCACGCCGGCGTAGATGGCCCGGTCCAGCAGGGCCTTCATGGGGGCGGTGCAGAAAAAGGAGTAGATGGGGGTGGCCAGCAGGATAAGGCCGCAGTCCGCCATGGACTGGAAAACGGCGGCGAAGCCGTCCTTTTGGACGCAGCCAAGCCTGTCCACCACGTCCTGACAGGCCATGCACCCCAGGCAGGGGCTGATATTCCGGTCGTAGAGCCAGATCACCTCCGCCTCCACCCCCAAAGCGCCGCACTCCTCCAGGAAGGGGCCCAGCAGGGCTGCGGTGTTGCCCTCCTTCCGGGGGCTGCCCATGAGCACGCACCACTTCATCTCTCTTCACCTCTCCATATACATCGAACGTTTGTGCCTATTTTACCACAGCTCCGCCGGGCTGTAAAGGACAAAATCAGGACCCTCCAGCCCAGCCGGAGGGTCCCGATCCGATTTGTCTCACTTGCCGGCGGCGATCATCTCGTTGACCTTGGCCAACAGCTCGTTCACGTCCACGTCATGGACGGCGCAGGCCCGCTCCACCGTCTCCCCCCGGGAGGCGGGGCAGCCCAGGCAGTGCATCCCGATGCCCATGAAGATGGGGGCGGTCTGAGGGGCGATGGTCAGGATGTCGCCGATAATGGTATCTTTGGTAATGGTCATAACAAAATTCCTCCGTTTTTCTCTGGGATGGGAATAAGCCCGTTTGAAGATATGGGCGCTTTGGCATGCTTCAAACAAGCTCTAGTATAACCCATACCGCCGCTTTTTGCAATGAATTTTTTTCTTTCCTTTTGGAAAAACCAGCGTTATAATCATTCAGGCCCAGAGGGGCAATTTTAAAATGTGGTTATCCCTTTAACTCAGCCGAGCAGAAGTACCAACAGCTAAGGCCAGGCGCTCCAGAAGGCGGGGGCCAAAGTCACGGCGACTGAAGCGGA
>JAAWNI010000147.1 GCA_022798855.1 Lawsonibacter sp.
GGAGCTGCCGCTGTCCACCGTCCTGTCCAAATACCACCGCGGGCTGAAAAAATTAAAGGCCCTGATGAAAGGAGAGAGCGACCGATGACCGACCGGGAACTGGAACAGAAGCTGGCGGAGGCGATTACCCGCGCCGCCCCCGACGACTTGGAAGCGATCCTCTCCCGCTGCGGTGCGCAAAACGGGAGCGTGATGGAAATGAAAGAGCTGAAGTCAAACGGGAACATCATTGATGCAGCAATCACCGAAGTGAAGCCAAAAGGAAAGCTGCGCCCCTGGCTGGCCGCCGCCTGCGCGGCGCTGGCGCTGCTGGGGGCCGGCGGGGGCGGGCTGGTGTACCACCAGAGCCACGCCGTGGCCAGCGTGGTGTCCCTGGACGTGAACCCCAGCATCGAGCTGAAGGTCAACCGGGGGGAGCGGGTCATCTCCTGCGCCGCCCTGAACACCGAAGCGGCGGCGGTCCTCTTCGACATGGACGGCGGGGCCGATTTAAAGGGCACCAAGCTGGATGTGGCGGTAAACGCCATCGTGGGGGCCCTGGTGCGGGAGGGCTATCTGGACAGCGTCTCCTCCGCCATCCTCATCTCGGTGGAGGACAGCGACCAGGCCAGAGCCCAGCGGCTCCAGGCGGAGCTGGTGGCCTCGGTGGACGGCGTCCTCCAGGCCCAGGCCCCGGGGACCTCCGTGCTCAGCCAGGTGCTGGACGCGGACGCCCCCGCAACAGAGTATATGGCCTTCAACAGCGGCCTGTCCGCAGGAAAATCCGCTCTGGTACACAAAGTGATGGAGATGAACGGCACCCTGGCCCTGAACAGCACCACCGCCTTCGACCAGCTGGCCTCCCTCTCCGTGGAGGAGCTGAACGACCTGCTGGAGGCGGGTGAAACCCGCATCCCTATCGGCAAGCCCGCCGCCGCCTCGGCCGCAGAGGCTTACGCCGGCACGCTGGCCCTGAGCTCGGTAACATCCGACGTGGACCCGGAGCTGGATGAGAACCCCCCCCACTATGACGTAGAGCTGAAAACCGCCTGGGGAAAATTTGACTACATGGTGGACGCCTTCACCGGTGAGGTGCTCAGCGGGCAGAAGGACCTCCTCAACACCACCGGCCCCGGGAGCCAGGCCCCCTCCGGCACGATGCTCTCTGAGGCCCAGGCATTCGACGCCGCGGCGGAGCACTGCGGCGGGCAGTATCCGGAGCTTGGGGGATACAATATACTCAACATCATCACCAAGCTGGATTGGGACAACGGCCGGCAGGTGTACGACGTGGATTTCGTCATCGGCGGCTATGAGTTCGACTATGAGATCGACGCCTATACCGGCACAGTGCTGAAATGGGACACCGACTATAAAACTCCCGCCGCCCCCGACCCGGCCCCTGAAACCCCCGCCCCCAGCGCATCCACACCCTCCGGCCAGGATGTGGGCCAGGACGCCGCCAAGCAGGCCGCCCTGCGCCACGCCGGGCTCACCGAGAGCCAGGCTTCCAACTGGAAGATCGAGCGGGAGTGGGACGACGGCCGGCTGGAGTACGAGCTGGAATTCTGGTGCGGGACGACGGAGTACGACTACACCATCGACGGCTACTCCTGCTCCGTGCTGAAGCACGAGATAGACCACCACACGGAGTATAACTCCGGCCACCACAGCGGCTCCTACTCCAACGGAGCGGGTGCCCAGCCCTCCGGCGACATCGGCGCGGAAGCCGCCAAGGCCGCCGCTCTGGCCCACGCCGGGGTGTCGGAGGGCCAGACCACCAAAATGGAGGTGGAGCGGGACTGGGACGATGGCCGGCTGGAGTACAATGTGGAGTTCGACGTGGGCCGGACCGAGTATGAGTACACCATTGACGGCGCCACCGGCGCCATTCTGGAGTACGAACAGGACACCGACGACTGATTAGTCTAAGAGCCTGTTTAGCATCTCGACGTACTTGGATTGGTGAGAGGATTTTTTGCCCTGCAAGGCAAAAATCCGCAGGCATCCTGACGGATGGCAAGGATTTTTAACGCAGTCAGGGCGGAAAATAGTCCGCCAGGACAGGTGCGGGGAGATGCTAAACAGGCTCTAAGAGGGAGGCGCTTCCAAAGAAGCCGCCTCCCTCCTTCCTTTTGGGGCGCCGCTCTCCACACGCCCCCGGAAAACTCCCTATTTCCACAGGCTGGAATCTGTGCTATAATGAAAGCGTCGAAATCAAGCGGGGCACGCTTCGGAGGTGGGAGTATGGTACAATCAATCCAGTCCTTGGGGCTCCACGGGGTCACCGGCTATCTGGTAACCGCGGAGTGCGACCTGTCCGGCGGCCTGCCCGCCTTTACGGTGGTGGGCTTGCCCGATGCCGCCGTCAACGAAGCCCGGGAGCGGGTGCGCTCCGCCATTAAGAACTGCGGCTTTACCTTCCCTGTCAGCCGGATCACCGTCAACCTGGCCCCCGCCCACCTGAAAAAGGTGGGGACCCTCTACGATCTGCCCATTCTGGTGGGCATCCTCGCCGCCGGCAAGCAGCTGCGCCTGCCCAGGGAGAACTGCGCCTTCCTGGGGGAGCTGTCCCTGTCCGGCCAGCTCCGGCCCTGCGCGGGGATGCTGTCCATGGCCCTGGCCGCCAAGCGGGAGGGAATCACCGCCCTGTATGTCCCGGAGGAGAACGCCCCCGAGGCCACCCTGGCGGAGGGGCCCACCATCTACCCCGTCCGGAGCATCGAGCAGCTGGAGCGCCACCTCATGGGGGAGGAGCCCATCCCCCCCGCGCCCCCCTGGGTGCCGGGGGCGGCCGCCTTCCACTGCCCCGACCTGTCCGAGGTAAAGGGGCAGGAGCAGGTAAAGCGGGCGCTGGAGATCGCCGCCGCCGGGGGGCACAGCGTCCTGATGTCCGGCCCGCCGGGCACGGGCAAATCCATGCTGGCCCGCCGCCTGCCCGGCATCCTCCCCGACATGACCCGCCAGGAGGCCCTGGAGTCCACCGAGATCCACTCTATCATGGGCCATACCAGCGCCAAACAGCCCTTGATCGCCCTGCGGCCCTTCCGCTCCCCCCACCACACGGTGTCCTCCACCGGCATGGCCGGGGGCGGCTCCAACCCCCGCCCCGGCGAGATTTCCCTGGCCCACAACGGGGTGCTCTTTTTGGACGAGCTCCCCGAGTTCCCCAAGGAGGTGCTGGAGGTCCTCCGCCAACCCCTGGAGGACGGCCAGGTCCAGATTTCCAGGGCGGCGGGCACCGTCACCTACCCCGCCCGGTTCATGCTGGTGTGCGCCATGAACCCCTGCAAATGCGGCTGGTACGGCCACCCCTCCGGGCGGTGCCGCTGCACCGAAGCGGAGGTGAAAAAGTACCTCTCCCGGCTGTCCGGCCCCCTTCTGGACCGGCTGGACCTGTTTGTGGAGGTGTCCCCCCTGGAGTTTGACGAGCTGGCCCAGCGGGAGCGGGCGGAGGACTCCGCCCAGGTGAAGCGGCGGGTGGACGGCGCCCGGGCCCTCCAGACCGCCCGCCAGCGGGACACCGGCGCCCCCTGCAACGCCCAGCTCACCCGGGAGGGCCTGGACCGCTTCTGCGCCCTGGACCAGGGCTGCCAGCGGCTGATGAAAGGGGCCTTTGACCGCATGGGGCTCACCGCCCGGAGCTACGACCGCATCCTCCGGGTGGCCCGCACCATCGCCGACCTGGACGGCGGCGGAGAAATCACCACCGCCCATCTGGCCGAAGCCCTTCAATACCGGCCCCCGGAGTATCTGCGGAGATAGTTCCTAAAACCGGTATTCACAGGCAAAAATCCCTCATCCAGGCGGCCGCTTGAGCCTGCTCGTACAGATTCTTACCTTTTCTCCCCCGCCGCCCGCTCCATGAACGTTAGGTTGCTTTTCAGCCGCTCATTGCCGGGCTCCAGCTCCAGGGCCTTTTCCACCGCTTCCAGCGCTTCCTTATAGGCCCCAACGCGGTAAAACGCCATAGACCGCAGGTCATAGGGCAGGCTGCCCCAGGCGGCAGCTTCACAGATGTAGCTCCTGGGCCGGACCGTGATGGCCAGGGCGCAGGCGGTGAAGTAGAGCACCCCCTCCCACTCCTCCCGCTGGTAGAGCATATGGGCCAGGTCGATGTAGGGCTCCCGGAGGTGGGGGGCCTCCGTGATGGCCCGGAGATACCAGTCCCGGGCCTGCCCCGGCTCCCCTTTATTCCAATAGGATTTGGCGATGTACCGCATGGAAGCCGCCCGCTCATCCCGCCAGAGGGCGGTGGGCATGTCCAGATGGCCCTTCAAGGTGCGGATACAGTCGTCCCAGCGGCCCCGGTACATGTATTCCCGGCCCAGATAGTGGACGTTCCGGTCGTCCCCCGGCTCCTCCTGAACTGACAGCTCCAGCAGCGGCAGGTACTGCCCCCGGGACTTCACCGGGTCCGGGTGGTGGTCCAGCTGAACCTCATCCGCCACCACCATCGGGCCAGGGCTCCCCTCCCCCACCCACTTCAGCACCTCATGGACCGGGTGGACCCACTGATAGCCCCGGCGGGCGTGGATTTTCTCGTACCAAAACACAACACCCTCGGAGCCGTCGGCGTTGAAGGACCATGTATACCGGTAGGACGCCTGCCCCGCCCCCGCGGTCCAGGCCCTCTCCAGCGCCGCCCGCCAGCCCGGGTGGAACACCTCATCCAGGTCGGTGCACACGCAGATACCGGCATCCTCCGGCACCAGCTCCAGCGAGCGGTTTCGGGCTGTGTCAAAGCGCCACGGGGAAATTTCTTCCACCGCCACCTCAGCCCCCCTGGCCCGCAGCCGCTCCACCGTCCTGTCCTCGGAGCCGGTGTCCAGCACCACCACCTGGTCTGCTTCTGACATGGAGTCCATCCAGCGGTCCACAAACTTTTCCTCGTTTTTGCAGATGGCGTAGACGCATACCTTGTATTTTCCCATAAAAACCTCCTTTAAAAGTGCCGGCGCCCCCAAATCGGGAGCGCCGGCTGGTTTTGGAATTGGGTCAGGTCGCAATGATGCCAGCGGCCCGCAGGGATGCCAGCAGCGCGTTCACCGTGGCCACAACGCTGACCAGGTCAGCACCCGTGGGCAGATCAGGCACGGCTGTGCCGGGGGTCAGCGTACCAGCAGGGCCGGCAGGACCGGTGGGGCCAGTGGGGCCGGCAGGGCCTTGGGCTCCCGTGGCGCCTGTCGCACCCGTCGCGCCAGCAGGGCCGGCAGGGCCGGTGGGACCCTCGGCGCCCGGCGCGCCGTCAACGCCAGCGGCACCGGTGGCACCCGTCGCGCCAGCAGGACCGGCAGGGCCGGTGGGACCGGTAGGACCGGCGGGGCCGGCGGGACCCTGGGCACCTGTCGCGCCAATGGCTCCCGTTGCACCAGCAGGGCCGGTGGGGCCAGCGGGACCGGCGGGACCCTGGGCACCTGTCGCGCCAGTGGCTCCCGTTGCACCAGCAGGGCCGGTGGGGCCAGCGGGGCCGGCGGGACCCTGGGCACCTGTCGCGCCAGTGGCTCCCGTTGCACCGGCAGGGCCGGTGGGGCCAGCGGGGCCCTGAGCGCCCGTAGCACCATTGGCTCCCGCAGCG